>NZ_KV828517.1:697-51513 GCF_001836405.1 Pseudomonas sp. HMSC057H01
CGGGACGCTGGAAGTCGTAGTCGTTGAGGCTCAGTGAGCCGGACTGCACCTCGCGCGCCATGTGCCAGTCGTAGAAATGGTCGCGCTCGCGCTGTTCCAGGGTCGGCGGGTAGTAGGGCACGCTGGCGTAGTTCGGCGGGCTCTGGTGCGCGCCATAGGCGTCGGATAGAACCAGGATGTGCCGATTCCGCTCGTGGCGGAACCAGTAGTAGATGCCTTCCTGCTCCATCAGCCGGCTGACGAAGTCGAAACTGGTCTCGCGGTACTGCACGCAGTATTCCCACTCGCGGTAGGAGCGGCTCAGGGCGTCCTCGAAGTCGGAGAAGCCGAGGTCGCGGAACACCTGCTTGATGATGTCCGGGACCTTCTGGTTCTGGAAGATGCGGCAGTCGGAGGTGCGCGTCAGCAGCCACAGCCAGGGGCGCAGGGTGACCTGGTAGCTGGCGAACTGGCCGTTGCCGGATCCCTGGCTGCAAGCGGCGACGATGCCGTGGAAATGCCGCCGGCTGCCGTCGTGCAGTTCCAGCGCCAGGCTGGCCGGCTTGCCCAGCAGCCCGTCGAGTGGCAGGTCGGGGTTTTCCGAGATCAGTTCCAGCTCGTAGGCGAACGGCCGGCCGAGCTCTTCGCGACCCTCCATTCGCTGCAATTGCAGGACCTCCGCGCCGAGCGGACTGTCGACCCGGACCAGGCGGGTCTGTTGCGCAAGTGCCATGAAATCATCCTTGATCCACGTCCATCACTGGCGCCGTTGGAGCGGCGCCACCCAAGCAGCATAGGCGCGGATGCGGTGGAAAGGGGAGATGCGTGACACAGATTCCGACGAGCGCCCCGACCGACGGCGAACAGGCAGAATGCCATCACGAAAGGCCGCTTCGGGCCAGGAAAGCCTTGATTCGCGAGCAACATTCCGTAAAGCTTTTGTCCAGCAATGACTCACTCAGAATCCTAGGGAAGGGGTTAACACAGTGACGCTCTATCGCCTCCACGAAGCCGATCTCGAGATTCCCGATGCCTGGCAGGACCAGAGCATCAACATCTTCAAGCTCCCCGCCAGCGGCCCCGCCCGCGAAGCCAGTTTCGTCATCAGCCGCGACGCCAGCCAGGGCGACGCGCCGTTCGCCGACTATGTCGCCCGCCAACTGGAAAACGCCGAGAAGCAATTGCCCGGCTTCAAGCTGCACAAGCGCTGGGACATCAACATCCACGGCCACGCCGCCGTGCTCCTCGACTACCAGTGGCAGCGCGAGGGCCGCGACCTGATGCTGCGCCAGGTATTCATCGAGCGCCGCCCGGCGGTGCTGATCACCACCCTGACCACCACCCCGGCTGACCTGCCGCACCACGAGCCGGCCTGGAAGCAGGCGATGCAGACCCTGGTCCCGCGCCCGACCCCTAGCTGATCCGAGTACCGACGCATGGATGCGCAAGCCGCCGCCCGACTGGGCGATGAGATAGCCCACGGTTTCGGTGTCGCCGCGATGGTCGCCGGAGCCGTGGCCGGAGCCCTGATCGGCGCCGCCGTGGTCGCCGCCACCGCCGCCACCGGCGGCCTGGCCGCGGTGATCCTGGCCGGTTCGATCGCCGCCGGCGGGCTGTCGATGTTCCAGATCGTCAAGGGCCTGACCACCATCTTCGAGCTACCCGAGCCGACCACCGGGGTGCTCATACGCGGCAGCTTCAACGTCTACGTGAACAGTCGCAACGCGATGCGCGCCGGCGACGACGTCTCCGCCACCTGCAGCGGCCTGCCGCTGAACCATCCGCTGTGGCCGTTCCCGGTGCTGATCGCCGAAGGCAGCGCCACCGTGTACATCAACGGCAAGCCGGCGGCGCGCCTGCAGAGCAAGATGGTCTGCGGCGCGCACATCAAGACCGGCAGCCAGAACACCTTCATCGGCGGCCCCACCGAGCGGGTGGCCTTCGTTCTCGATCTGGAGGAATGGCTGCACACCGGCCTCGAGGCGCTGGGCCTGGCGGCCCTTGCCGGCGGCCTGCTGCTGGCGGCGATGGCCGGGGTCGCGGCGCTGGTTGGAGTGGTCGCCATCGGCGGGCTGATGATGGGCGGCATGGCCCTGCTCGGCGACCTCGGCGACCGCCTCGGTCCCGGCTACCGCGACCTGTTCCAGGGCGTGGCCGGCATGGCGCTGCTGGGCTTCGGACCGAAGATGGCACGGCTCGGCAACGCACCCAAGGGCGCGCCGAAGACCCAGGTGCCGAAAGGCTTCGAGAAGGTCTATGGCAAGGCGCCGGCAGCCAAGGCCGAGATCGACGCGGTGGCCGACGGACTGGCGGCTAAGCACGGCGGCAGGGTCGCCAAGGCACCGATCAAGTCGCGCGAACGCGCCATGCAGAAGATCAACAACGACTACAAGGGCGATCCGACCAAGATCAAGGACCTGGCCCGCAACACCATCATCGTCGAAGGCGACAAGGTGAACACCGTTGCCGCCGAGCTGGCCAACCGCGGCGCCAAGGTCAAGGTGATCGACGGCAACGCCGACCCGCTCGGCTACAGCGGGGTGAACTCGACGATGAACACCAAGGCCGGGATACCCGGCGAGATCCAGGTCAACTCGCCGGAGATGATCTACGCCAAGGAGTCGGAGGACATGGCTCGCATCCTCCTCGGCAACGACACCTACGACGCGGTGGCGGCCAAGGCCGGCGTACCCGGAGGGCAGGGCCACAAGTACTATGAGGACTGGCGGGTACTGGATCCGAAGTCCCCGGAGGCCCAGGCCATCGCCGAGAAGAGCCGGGCGTACTACGACGCAGTGAGGAAAGGCAATGGCAATTGAAAAGGGCGAAGCGTTCGCCAGGCGCGATATCTACATCGACTACGACTTCGAAGACGTCACCTACCGCTGGGACCATCGGCAGGGCACGATCCACGTGCGCTTCTACGGCGAAGCCGAATCCCCCGAGCCGGTTGAGCACGACAACCGCCTGTTCAACGATGCGCTGCGTTTCGGCCGGGAAATCACCCGCGAGGAGTACGAGACGGGCTTTCCCAAGGGCTGAAGCGGCGCAGCCATGTCCCCCGTGAACTATGTCGAACGCGCCCTGGCGCTGGTCGCCGAGCGGCTGGCCCGGCATCCGCAATGCGGGATGCTGCTCTCCGTGGAAAAGCAGTTGCTGTACCTGAAAGCCGTGCTGCTCGACCGCAGCCTGGACCGTTCCGCGTTGCACCGGCTGAGCTTCGGCGGCATCGCCGGGAAAGAGTTCGAGGAGACCGACCCGGAACTCGCCAGGGCCCTCAAGGACGCATTCTACGTCGGCATACGCACTGGCCGCGGCCTGAAGGTCGACCTACCCTGAGCGCAACACCATCGGTCTTGAGCGACCGCCGCTTCTGCCTGGCGAGGACATGCGCGAATCGTCAAGGCTCCCGCGGCGTCCTGCCCGAGGGCGGGCGGCCAGGATGCCGCCGCCTCAGCCCTTCGCCGGCGGCGGAAACATCGCCTGTACCTGGCCGTCGATGGTGCCCTGCACGCCCTTGCCCTTGGCGTCGACCTCGCTGGCACCGCCGGAATTGAGGTCGAGGCGGCCGCCGGTGTCGATGTTGCCGTTGCCGCTGGCGTAGAGGTTGAAGGCGCTGCCGGAGATATTGATGGTGCCGTCGGCGTTGAACTCCACCACGCTCTTGCCGCAGACCAGGCGGATCTGCGCACCGGCCTCGATCAGGTAGGTGCCGGTGACGCTGTCGCTCTTCGCCCCGCCCACCAGCAGGGTGTCGTTGAGCTTCACCGCGCGGGTGCGGTTGTTGCCGATGCGTACCAGCTCGTCGTGGCCGATGCTCTTGTTGCGGTCGTGGCCGACCGACAGCGAGGCATCGTTCTCGACCAGGTTGTCCTGGTTGCGCTCGGCGTGGATGTACAACTGCTCGGCGCCCTTCTTGTCCTCCATGCGGATCTCGTTGAAGTTGGCCGGCGTGCCGCCCTTGCTCGAACGGCTCTTCATCCCGCTCTGGGTGGCGTTCGCCGGCAGCTCGTAGGGCACCGTCTGCTCGGCGTTGTAGACCCGCCCGGTGATGATCGGCCGGTCCGGGTCGCCTTCGAGGAAGCTGACGATCACTTCCTGGCCGATCCGCGGGATCTGCATCGAACCCCAGTTCTTCCCGGCCCAGGCCTGGGACACGCGAATCCAGCAGGAGCTGTTCTCGTTCGACTGGTCGTGGCGATCCCAGTGGAAGTGCACCTTGACCCGGCCGTACTGGTCGGTCCAGATCTCCTCGCCCTTGGGCCCCACCACCACCGCGGTCTGCGGACCGCGCACCACCGGCACCGGGGTCTGCGGCAGGAGGCGGAACGACTGGCTGGCGTCGATGCAGTCCAGCTCGCTCTCGAACTGCGAGCCGGCGCCGCCGCTGCCGGTTTCGTAGAGTTCCTGGACCACCCGGTATTCGGCGCCGACCACCAGGTACTCGCGGTTCTGGTCATCGCGCGGATAGCCGCTCAGGCGGAACAGGTGCCCGGCACCGATCCCACGCACCACGCCGCGCAGGCGCACGCGCTCGTGCTGCGCCTGGATCGCCTCGATGCGGTTGCGCGCGTACTGCTCGCCGTCCTGGCTCTGCACGTATTCGCCGGGATAGTCGTACAGCGGGTAGTCGGCCGCCGCGTGCGGCCGGGCGATGTTCGAACGCACCTCCAGGCGCGCGCCGGGGCGCTGGAAGTCGTAGTCGTTGAGGGTCAGCGAACCGGGCTGGACCTCGCGTGCCATCTGCCAGTCGAAGAAGTGGTCGCGCTCGCGATGGCCGAGGGTCGGCGGGTAGTACGGCACGCTGGCGTAGCCACCCGGGCTGCGATGCGCGCCGTAGGCGTCGGAGAGCACCAGGATGTGGCGCTTCTGCTCATGGCGGAACCAGTAGTAGATGCCCTCCTGTTCCATCAGCCGGCTGATGAAGTCGAAGCTGGTCTCGCGGTACTGCACGCAGTATTCCCACTCGCGGTAGGGGCGCGTGAGGGCATCCTCGAAATCGGAAAAGCCGAGGTCGCGGAACACCTGCTTGATGATCTCCGGCACGCTCTGGTTCTGGAAGATGCGGCAGTCCGAGGTGCGCGTCAGCAGCCACGGCCAGGGCCGCAGGGTGGCCTGGTAGCCGGCGAACTGGCCGTGCCCGGCCACCTGGCTACAGCGCGCGACGATACCGTGAAAGAAGCGCCGGCTGCCGCCGGGCAGCTCCAGCGACAGGCTCATCGGCTTGCCGAGCAACTGCTCCAGCGGCAGGTTGGGATTTTCCGATACCAGGTGCAGCTCGTAGGCGAACAGCCGTCCCAGTTCCTCGCGTCCCTCCATGCGCTGCAACAGCAGCACGTCCGGCCCCAGCGGGCAATCCACCTGGACCAGGCGGGTCAGTTGCATCAATCCCATCGACGGTTCCTTCTACTGCTCTGCGTGTCGCCGGTTGTCACTCGGCCTCGGCGAAGTCGTAGTGGAACTGGTTGTCGCGGCTACTGATACGTACCCCGGCCAACGGCTTGCCTTCGAGCATGCGGGTGAGGAACTCGCGGCTCATGTCCGGCAACAGCGTGTTGGTGAGGATCGCGTCGATCATCCGGCCGCCGCTCTCGGTCTCGGTGCAGCGCGAGACGATCAGGTCGACGACGCCCTCGTCGAACTCGAACGGCACCTTGTGGGTCGCCTCCACGCGCTTCTTGATCCGCCCCAGTTGCAGGCGCGAGATGGCCTTGAGCATGTCGTCGCTGAGCGGGTAGTAGGGGATGGTCACCAGGCGGCCGAGCAGCGCCGGCGGGAAGATCTTCAGCAGCGGTTCGCGCAGCGACTTGGCGATGGCTTCCGGCTCGGGCATCAGTTCCGGATCGGCGCAGAGGCTGGCGATCATCTCGGTGCCGGCGTTGGTGGTGAGCAGGATCAGGGTGTTCTTGAAGTCGATCACCCGGCCTTCGCCGTCCTCCATCACGCCCTTGTCGAAGACCTGGAAGAAGATCTCGTGGACATCCGGGTGGGCCTTCTCCACTTCATCCAGCAGCACCACGCTGTAGGGCTTGCGACGCACCGCCTCGGTCAGCACGCCACCCTCGCCGTAGCCGATGTAGCCGGGCGGGGCGCCCTTGAGGGTGGAGACGGTGTGGGCTTCCTGGAACTCGCTCATGTTGATGGTGATGACATTCTGCTCGCCGCCGTACATGGCCTCGGCCAGCGCCAGCGCGGTCTCGGTCTTGCCCACCCCGGAGGTGCCGGCGAGCATGAACACGCCGATCGGCTTGCTCGGGTTGTCGAGGCCGGCGCGGGAAGTCTGGATGCGCTTGGCGATCATCTCCAGCGCGTGGTCCTGGCCGATGATGCGCTTCTTCAGGTGCCGGTCGAGGTTGAGCACGGTGTCGATCTCGTTGCGCGCCATGCGGCCGACCGGGATGCCGGTCCAGTCGGCGACCACCGAGGCCACCGCCTGGTAGTCCACGGTCGGCAGGATCAGCGGCTCTTCGCCCTGCAACGCGCTCAGTTGCGCCTGCAGTTCGGCCAGCCGCGCATGCAGCGCCTGGCGCTGTTCCTCGTCGAGACGCGCCTCGCCTTCGCCCAGCGGCGCGCCGCCGGCGTCCACCGCTTCGGCGGCGGCGCGCAGACGGGCGCGGGTCTCCAGCAGTTCGTCGACCAGGCGTTTTTCCTCGGCCCAGCGCTGCTCCAGGGCGGCCAGGCGCTCGCGCTCCTCGGCCAGCAGGGTCTCGGCGTTGCGCTGGCGTTCGGCGGTGGCGACGCCGATGGCGCTCTCGCGGCGGATGATCGCCAGCTCGGTTTCCAGCGCCTCGATGCGCCGGCGGCTATCGTCGACCTCGGCCGGCACCGCGTGCAGGCTGATGGCGGTGCGCGCGCAGGCGGTATCCAGCAGGCTCACCGACTTGTCCGGCAGCTGGCGCGCCGGGATGTAGCGGTGCGACAGCCGGACCGCCGCCTCCAGCGCCTCGTCGAGGATCTGCACCTGGTGGTGCTTCTCCATGGTCGACGCGACGCCGCGCATCATCAGGATGGCCTTGTGCTCGGACGGCTCGTCCACCTGCACCACCTGGAAACGCCGGGTCAGCGCCGGGTCCTTCTCGATGTGCTTCTTGTACTCGGCCCAGGTGGTCGCCGCCACGGTGCGCAGGGTGCCGCGCGCCAGGGCCGGCTTGAGCAGGTTGGCGGCGTCGCCGGTGCCGGCCGCGCCACCGGCGCCGACCAGGGTGTGGGCTTCGTCGATGAACAGGATGATCGGCTTCTCGGAACTCTGCACGTCTTCGATCACCTGGCGCAGGCGCTGCTCGAACTCGCCCTTCATGCTCGCCCCGGCCTGCAGCAGGCCGACGTCGAGGGCGCGCAGTTCGACGTCCTTCAGCGCCGGCGGGACGTCGCCGGCGACGATGCGCAGGGCGAAGCCTTCCACCACCGCGGTCTTGCCGACGCCGGCCTCGCCGGTGAGGATCGGGTTGTTCTGCCGGCGGCGCATGAGGATGTCCACCAACTGGCGGATCTCCTCGTCACGCCCGACGATGGGGTCGAGCTTGCCGCTACGGGCCTGCTCGGTGAGGTCCACGGTAAAGCGCTTGAGCGCCTCCTGCTTGCCCATCGCGCTCGGCGCCAGGGCGCCGCTGGCCTCGCCCGGGGCGGCGCCGGCGTTGAAGCCGTCGCTGGCCGACAGGCCGTTCTCCGGCGAGGCGCCGACGTACTCGTCGAAGCGCTCGGTGAGCGCCTCGACCTTGAGCTTGGCGAATTCCGCCGACAGCCCGGTGAGGGCATGGCGCAGGCTCGGCGTCTTGAGGATGCCGATCACCAGGTAGCCGGTGCGCACCTGGCTCTCGCCGAACATCAGGCTGCCGTAGACCCAGCCGCGCTCCACCGCTTCCTCGACATGGGAGGACAGGTCGGTGATCGAGGTCGAGCCGCGCGGCAGACGGTCGAGGGCCTCGGTCAGGTCCTTGGCCAGGCGCGCCGGGTCGATCCCGGACTGGCGGACGATCTGGTGCAGGTCCGAGTCCGGCAACTGGAGGATCTGGTGGAACCAGTGCACCAGCTCGACATAGGGATTGCCGCGCAGCTTGCAGAATACCGTGGCGGCCTCGATGGCCTTGTAGGCCAGGCTGTTCAGCTTGCCGAACAGCGCAACGCGACTGATCTCACTCATGTTCCTTCTCCTTGTGCTCGTGCGGCCGCGCAGTGGCGTACTGGCGGGCCAGCAGTAGATCCCTGGCGTCCTGGCCGGGATCGCCCAGCCAGGTGTTGAAACCGAGCCGCCCGCCGCCCTGCAGGCCCAGCGGGGGTACTTCGTGGCGTTGCAAGACCAGGTTGACGTCCCAGTCCAGCTCCTCGCCCAGGTATTCGGCGACCCAGGCGGCCAGCTCGACGAAGTGGTCGCCGTCGGGCAGGAAGCGCTGGTATTGATCGAGGTCCAGCGGCCCCAGGCGCAGGCGGAACTTGTGCTGGCGGTCCCAGACGTGGGTGCCCAGGCAGACGTCCATGCCCAGGCTCGTCGAGTCGACGCCGAGGCGGCTGCGCTCGGGCAGCTCCAGCCATTGGCCGACGTATTCCTCGACCGCCACCGGGACCTCGAAATACTCCGCGAGGATCACCCGCAGGCCGTCCGGGTAGCGGGTCTGCGCGGCGAGGTGGCCGGTGTAGTAGTAGCGTGCGGTGTCCGCCAGCGGCTCGCGCCCCCGCAGGCTCGGCATGCCGCGCCCGGAGAGCGCGGCGAGACGCGCCGACCAGTAGTCGTCGTCGATCCGGTCGTGGCTGATCTCCGGCCGCGCCTCGGCCCAGGCCCGGTAGAACAGGGTCAGCAGGCGGTGGTGGAAGACGTCCATGAAGCGCTTGAAGGTCGCGTCGTTGACGTTGCGCTGGCGTTCTCGGGCGTATTCGGTGAGGTGCAGCGGCAGCGGCCCGTTGGGGCCGGTGAGGCCGAAGAAGAACTGGTCCAGGCGCGGCACCGCAGCGGTGCCGGCCTGGCTCACCGAGGCCAGGGTCGAGGGCGCGAAGGTGCAGTCGGGCTTCTGCCCGAGACGCAGCGGGTCGTCCGCCAGCCGCACCGAATGACCAAGGCGCGGCAGTTGCGGCGACTCGCACTCGATGCGCCGCAGCGCCTGGAAGAAGTCGTAATCCCAGGGCGCCGCCGCCATCCCGGCGAGCAGGTTCAGAGGTTCGGACGGCTGCCCGGCTTCGCCTGCCATCTCATCACCTCGCCCCGTTCGCCGGTGCGCAGCACCGTCTCGGTAAAGCTGTTGATCGACACGTAGCGTGCCAGGAAGCGCTCGAACACGGCGCCGAGGAGGAACACCCCGGTGCCACGGAACGCGTTCTCGTCGAAGTCCAGGGTGATCTCCAGGCCACGGCCGAAGACGATCGGCCCGGGCATCGGCAGGCGCCGCGTGCAAGGCTTGCTGCTGACCTCGCGCAGGCCCTCGATCTGCAGTTGCAGCGCCGGATCGCCGCTGTCGCCGTAGAGCCGCAGCAGCTCGCGCAGGGCGGCGGCGCCCTGGCCGCGCTCGGCCAACGACAGGTAGTTCAGCGACAGCTGGCTGATCAGCCGCCAGGCGCTGGCATCGTGGGCACGGCTGGCGCGCGGCCGGCTCGGTCCGGCGAGGCAGCGCACCTGCATGACCGGGGCGCTGTCCTCCAGGGTGAAGTCGCTCTTGTGCGCGCCGATCGGCATGAACAGCGGCAGGTCGCGGTTGGTGCACAGCGCGGCGATGCCGAGCTGGCGCAGGTCGTGGCGATAGGGCGCCTGGTTGGCGTCGACCAGGGCGACGAAGGTCTCGCTGCCGACGTAGGTCGAGCGCGGGCCCTTGCGCCGCTGCTTGCTGGACAGCACGCGCGGTTCGCGGCGCACGCTGAAGTAGGCCTGCTCGCGGCCGTAGCGCGCCGGGTCGCGCACCGCGTAGAACGGTTGGAAGGGTTGCTCCGGACCGCTGCCGTGGCCGCTCACCTGTTGCAGCGAATGCACCTCGAAATCCAGCGGACGGGTGCGGTCGACGATCACATGATGCTCGTTGACCCGGTCGGACAGGTGGATGCGGTCGCAGCGGCGCGGGAACAGGTTGATCGCCGGGGTGCAGAACGGCACCAGTTGCTCCGCGTCCACCGTGCCCTCCAGGCGCTGGTCGTGCTTGCCGAACAGCACGACCAGTTCCAGCTCCTCGCCGTGGCATCGACGCAGGGCGCGGTTCAGGCCGGAGAACTCGACGAACAGGAAGCGCGCCGGCAGGGCGAAGTATTCCTGCAGCAGGCGGTAGCCCTGGAACGCCCGCGGCACCACCGGCAGCAGCGCGTCCTCGTCGTCGAAGCCACGCGCACGCAGGCTGCTCGTCGGCAGGCGTTCGACCCAGGCATTGTCCGGGGCGCGGACGAACACCGCGCAGGCGTTGCCGAGCAATTGTTCGTAGAGGCGGTAGGGTTGTTCGTCGGCGCCGTGCAGGTAGAGCGGCAGGGCGTCCAGCGACAGGCTGTCGAACGGGATACCGGCGCCGCTGCGCAGGCGGATGCGCAGGCCGGCCTTGGCCCGCGGCTCGCTGGCGGCGAGGCGGCCGAGCACCGCGGCGGGATTGCCGAAGTAGTCGGCCTGGGCCACTTCCAGCGGCCACAGGGTCACCGGGTGGGCGGTGCGGTATTCGCAGGCGGTCTGGTCATCGGGGCCGAGCTGGCCGCGCAGGGAGGCCCCGCGCTCGACGCTGAAGCCGCTGCTCAGGGCGCCTTCGTTGGGGTCCGGGCGCAGCTGCACCACGGTCATCGACGGAGTCGGCGCCAGGTAGTGCGGGTAGGCGATTTCCAGCAGGTTGTGGGTGAAGGTCGGGTACTCCGCGTCGAGCTTCAGCTGGACCCGCGCGGTGAGATAGGCGAAGCCTTCCAGCAGGCGCTCGACGTAGGGGTCGGCGCACTCGAAGCCGGACAGCGACAGGCGCCCGGCGATCTTCGGGAACTCCTCGGCGAACTCCGCGGCGCTTTCGCGGATGTGTTGCAATTCCTGGTTGTAGTACTCGAGCAGGCGCGGGTTCATGTACGCCTCCGCTCGCCCTGGGCGACGCGCACGTGACCGGTCTCCAGGTCCAGGTTGGTGGTCAGCAGCAGGCGCAGCGGCGCCGGTTCGGCCCAGAGATCGCCCTCGATCTCGAAGCTCAGGGCGTTGTGGTCCATCTCGCCGGGCAGCAGTTGCGCGCGCACCCGCAACGAAGAACGGATGATGCGCGGCTCGAAGGTGGCGATGGTCTCGGTGAGCAGCGCCTCGATGGCATGCACGTCGACGCTCGACGCGGTGTGCCCGGCCAGCGCCGGCAGCCCGTAGTTGAGCACCGAGTTGCCGGCCGGCATCCGTGCGGCGGGGCCGTGGTCGAACAGCGAAGTGGTGTTGAACAGCCACGCCAGGTCGCGCAGCACCGAGGCCTTCAGCTGGCTCAGGGTCAGCACCCGGCGCTCCGCGGCTTCCTTGAGGTTGCCCGGCTCGTCGTCGGTGAGGCGGTCGAGCAGCGACGGCTGCAGGCGCTCCTGGAGGGTCAGTTCAGCCATGTCAGGCGTCCGTCGGCTCGAAGTCCAGCTCACGCAGGTCGAACAGCGCGGTCTCGCCGGCATCGGTGACGAACAGCCGCTGGCCGACCGGCAGGCCGCTATCCAGCCATTCGGTCTTGCGCCCCAGGCGCGCGGCGTCGTCGCCGTGCTCGACGGTTTCCGCGTAGCGCGCCGGCAGCAGCGCGACGGTGGCGCCACCGTTGGCCAGGGTCAGTTCGGCCGGCAGCCAGACCAGGTCGCGCAGGTCGCTCGGCGCCTCGACCTTGAGGCTGCGCAGGTTGCTCATCGGCAACCAGGCATAGCGACCGTTGACGATTACCTCGAGCACCGGGCCGAGGCGCGTGTCGGCATCTGCCAGCCAGGCGAACGGCGCTTCGCCGATCCGCCCGGGCACCGCCGGCGCGGCGTCGAAGGCCTGCTCGCGCAGGGCCTGGGCGGCCTCGCCATGGCCCTCGGCGTCCAGGCTCAGGGCCTGCAACAGCGGCGCGATCCATTCCGCCGGCTGGCCGAGGATCACCGGCGTCAGGCGCCCGGCGAACACCTCGCGGCGCAGCGCCTCGCAGTCGATGGCGGTGGAGTAGGTCTGTACCATCGGCAGCGCCGAGGCATCCAGTTCGCCGACCACCTTGAGCTGGTTCTGCGCCCGCGCCCACTGGCCCATCACGGCCAGCAGCTGGAACAGGAAGATCCGCAGGGTGGCGTTCGACGGCTGGCTGCGCACCTGTTCCTGCAAGGCTTTCAAGGCATCGTCCAGGCGCCCGGCGCGCAACAGTTCTTCGGCGATCATCGCGATACTTCCCTGTAGCCGGGAGCCCAGGCGCCCGGATGCGAATGAAGGGTCGGCCATGGCGCCCGGCGGACGCGACGGACGACCCGGTGGAATTCAGTACCTCCGGCAGGAGGTCGGGCGGACGAGGTCCGCGGCGCGCCGCGCGCGCCTTCGGCACCCGGCATGGCGGGCGCTCGCACCGGCCACGGCATGGCCTGGCCACGCCATGACCGGCAGCCGGCTCATCAGGCCTGCACGTTCTGGCGGATGTTCCAGCCGTACTTGACCGGACCGCCGTCCTTCGCGCCATCCGCCTTCTGCGGCTGGTAGTCGACCTGGACCTGGGCGAAGTTCAGGGTCACGTTCTCGGTCAGGCGATCCTCGCCACCGCTGCCGCCGGTGCTCACCGAGGACACCAGGACTTCCTTCAGGGTGATGATCAGGTACTCGACCTGGTTCTCGCCGCCGGCCTTGCGGATGGTCAGCTTCGCCTGCGGATAGTGCTTGCCGCTGGAGCAGGCCATCATCAGGTTGGGCGTGGACTTGTCGATGTACTTGGTGAACGACAGGTCCTGCACGTTGACCTTGCCGGCGCCGCCGCCACCGCCCATGTGCATCGACCCGGACTGGGACATGCCCCAGCTCCATGCCAGCACGTCGATTTCCTCGGCGTGAGTCTTGTCCTTGGACTCACCCTTGACGTCGCCGATCTTGATGAACATATCAACAGCCATCTTTCCTCCCGTGTGGCTCGCGCCACTACGCTATGCAAGCGCCCGCCACCATGGCAGGCGCTGTCGTTGAATGCCTCAGGCCTCTTTGGCCGAAGGCAGCTTGGATACCAGGCGTAGCGATACCGTCAGTCCCTCGAGCTGGTAGTGCGGGCGAAGGAAGAACTTCGAGTTGTAGTAACCCGGATTGCCTTCGACTTCCTCCACCACCACTTCGGCCGCCGCCAGCGGGTGCTGGGCCTTGGTGGTCTCGGTGGAGTGGGCCGGGTCGCCGTCGACGTAGTTGAGGATCCAGTCCTGCAGCCAGCGCTGCATCTCGTCCTTCTCCTTGAAGGAACCGATCTTGTCGCGAACGATGCACTTCAGGTAATGGGCGAAGCGGCAGGTGGCGAACAGGTAGGGCAGGCGCGCCGCCAAGTTGGCGTTGGCGGTGGCGTCCGGATCGTCGTACTCGGCGGGTTTCTGCAGCGACTGCGCGCCGATGAAGGCGGCGAAGTCGGTGTTCTTCTTGTGCAGCAGCGGCATGAAGCCGTTCTTCGCCAGCTCCGCCTCGCGGCGGTCGGAAATGGCGATCTCGGTCGGGCACTTCATGTCCACGCCGCCGTCGTCGGTGGGGAAGGTGTGCGCCGGCAGGCCCTGCACCTCGCCGCCGGACTCGACGCCACGGATCCGCGAGCACCAGCCGTAGAGCTTGAAGGAGCGGTTGATGTTGACCGCCATCGCGTAGGCCGAGTTGGCCCAGGCGTACTTGCTGCTGTCGGCGCCGTCGGTTTCTTCCTCGAAGGCGAACTCTTCCACCGGATCGGTCTTCGCCCCGTAGGGCAGGCGCGCCAGGAAGCGCGGCATGGTCAGGCCGATGTAGCGGGAGTCCTCGGACTCGCGCAGCGAACGCCAACCGGCGTATTCCGGGGTGGTGAAGATCTTGGTCAGGTCGCGCGGGTTGGACAGTTCCTGCCAGGAACCCATGCCCATCACCGTCGGCGAGGCGGCGGAGATGAACGGCGCATGCATGGCGGCGGAGATCTTCGCCATCTCGCCGAGCAGCTCGACGTCCGGCGGCGACTGGTCGAAGTAGTAGTCGCCGACCAGGCAGCCATAGGGCTCGCCGCCGAACTGGCCGTATTCCTCTTCGTAGAGCTTCTTGAAGATCGGGCTCTGGTCCCAGGTGGTGCCCTTGAATTTCTTCAGGGTCTTGTGCAGCTCCGGCTTGGAGATGTTCAGCACACGGATCTTCAGTTGCTCGTCGGTCTCGGTGTTGTTGACCAGGTAGTGCAGGCCGCGCCAGGCGCTTTCCAGTTGCTGGAAGTCGGCGTGGTGCATGATCAGGTTGACCTGCGCGGTGAGCTTGGCGTCAAGCGCCGCGATGATCGACTCGATCGACTTGATCGCGTCGTTGGAGATCAGGCTGGTCTGCTCCAGGGCATGCTCGGCGAGGGTCCGCACGGCGGTCTCCACCGCTTCGCGGGCGCGCTCGGTCTTGGGCTTGAACTCCTGCAGCAGCAGGCTGGCGAACTCGCTGGTCTGCTCGGTGGTGGTCTGGCCCTGGGCCAGGTTCTCGGTGCTCAATTCGGCCATGCTGGAATCCTCTTACGCCTGCGGCTCGTCGTCTTTGGGCTTCGGCGCGCTGGCCAGGGCCTGAAGCAGGGCCGGGTCCTTGATCGCCTTCATGATCATTTCCTCGGCGCCGGTCTTGCCATCCATGTAGGTCAGCAGGTTGGCCAGCTGGGTACGCGCCTCAAGCAGCTTGTTCAGCGAATCGACCTTGCGCGCCACCGCGGCGGGGCTGAAGTCGTCCATGCTCTCGAAGGTGATGTCCAGGCTCAGGTTGCCTTCGCCGGTCAGCACGTTCGGTACGTTGAAGGCCACCCGCGGCTTCATCGCCTTCAGCCGGGCATCGAAGTTGTCCACGTCGATCTCCAGGAACTTGCGGTCGGCGACCGCCGCCTGGGGTTCGGCGGGCTTGCCGGCGAGGTCGGCCATGACGCCCATGACGAAGGGCAACTGGACCTTCTTCTCGGCACCGTACAGCTCCACGTCGTACTCGATCTGCACGCGTGGCGCCCGGTTCCTGGCGATGAACTTCTGACTGCTGGTAGTGCTTCCCATCTTGTTTCTCCCTCGCGCGACGGCGGTTGTTAGCGCCGTCGGAATCGCCCCGGCGGCTTGCAGCGTTGGCCCGGACGGCCGCTAGGCGTTACTCGCTTTCCGGGCCTCGCAGGGTTTCGAACTGGGAAATCCCATCGGGGATGAGATTCCTCACGATTTCGGCGAAGTCGGCCGTCACCAGTGTCTTGGCGCGCTTGAGCAGCACCGGCACCGGGCTCGACGGCTCGTGGCGAACGTAATACTCGAGCAGGCGGTCGAGCTGGCGCAGGACGTCTTCGCGGTTGGCGATCTCGCCGCTGGCACGCGGTGCCGGCGCGGCGACGGCTGCGACAGGCGCGGCGCCCCCCTGCTCGCCGGTGGCCGCTTCGGCGCCCGGCGCCAAGGGCTCACCGGCGCCCTGCGGGCCGTACAGGTCGAACACCTGGAGGGCCTGGCGCAGCAGTTGACGAAGGGGACCGAGGTCGAGGCCCTGGGCCGAGCCGACCCGTTCGGCGACGCCGCTCTCGATGGCCAGGGCATGTTCCTGGGCGCCATCCAGGGCGCGCCGGGTGGCGGCCAGCGCATCGGCGTCGGCATCGGCGAAGGCGCCGGCGATCTGCTCGGGACTCAGGGTCTCGCTGGCGAAGCGTTGCAGCCCGGCGGCGTTCAGCGCGGCGCGCAGGTTGACCGGGCCGAACGCCCGCGAGCGCACCAGCGGGATCGCCCAGACCAGTTGCAGCAGCGGTTCGGCGACCAGGCCGGTGAGGGCGTTGATACGGAAGGTGGGGTCGTTGTCGTCATCGGCGTCGAGCAACGGATAGACGCCGTCCCAGTACTGGCCGAGCAGCTCGCGGACCAGCAGCAGGCCTTCGGCGAGCCCGTCCAGGCCGTCGAGGGCGACGTTGCTCTGCAGCAGCAGGTTGGCTACCCGCAGGTCCTTGCTACGGCCGAACAGCTCGCTGGCCAGCGCGCGTACGCGCGGCCACTCCGGCGGTTCGGCGGGCAGCACGGCATCGCCCATCTGGCGCTCGGGTTGGCCCTGGGCGATGCGTTCGAGTTCGAGGAACGCGGCGTCGTACTCCAGATCGTCGCCACAGGGCGAGTCCGGGGATACGGCGGCCAGCAAAACGGGTACATCCAGCACGGTGACGATCTCCCTATCATCGGAGCCGCTGCGCGGCCCTCACCTTCGCTTGTAAGATCCACTCCGTCGGATCTTGTAGGAGCCATTGATGAATATCGGATGACTCGAAAGGTTGGCAAAATTCTTGTGGCATGCCGCAAGGCTTGTCAAGGAAGGCACAACGCCACTAGTTGCATGACACCGCAGATCGGACAAATCTTTAAAAGACGTAGGATTAGTCTTTTATAATCCGGTACCACCCGATGTGTCTTCCCGAGGCGACGAAACGCCGGAAAGCCGTCGGGCCAGCCTGGATGCGAACCGAAATCCCTCGGGCACGGGGGTGAGCGCCTGGAAGAGCCGGGCGCTGGCAATGCAAGGAGTAGCAATGCCGCTGCGATTGACCATCACCAGCTACCACAAGCTGACCCCCGGTCAGTGTTCGGAAAAGGTACTGGACCAGGGACAGCTGACCATCGGTCGGGGCCCGGACAACGACTGGGTCCTGCCGGACCCGGAGCGCCTGGTCTCCAGCCGCCACTGCACCATCCTCAACCGCGACGGGGTGTACTACCTCACCGACACCAGCACCAACGGCGTGCTGCTGGTCAATGCCGGGCACCGCCTGCGCCGCGGCAACAGCGAGCCGCTGCAGGACGGCGAGACCGTCCGCCTCGGCGAATACGACATCCTCGTCCAGTTCGGCCACGACATCGCCCTGCCCGGCAGCGGCAATCCGCAGACCGATCCGTTCACCAGCTTCGACGCACTGATGAGCCGGCAGGCCGCCGGATCGGCGCCTGCCTTCGCCGAACCGGCGCCCACCCCGCACCCCGCGGTGACGGCGCATTTCCAGGGCGGCTCGCCGCTGGACACCAAGCCCGACCTGTTCGACTTCCTCACCCCGCCGCCGCCCGGCGCGGCGCCGCGTCCGGACCATGTACCGGCCGAACAGCACGACTTCCGCCCGCCGGAACCGGTGATCCCGCTGCCCCCCGCGACCACCCCGGCGCCACCGCCCGCTGGCGGCGCACCGCTGATTCCGGCCGACTGGGACCCGTTCGCCGAACTGCTCGGCAACACGCCCGCGCCAAGCGCCACGCCCGTCGTCCAGCCGCAGCCAGCGGCCGAACCGACGCCGCTGGCGATGCCCTTCGCCGACCCGGGGATCACCCAACAGCCACAGCCACAGCCACAGCCACAGCCACAGCCAGCCAGCGTGGCGGCGCCGACGCCCCCGGCAAGCGCCGCCGCGACGGCCGGCGGCGACCTGCTGCAGGCGTTCCTGCGCGGCGCCGGCATGACCCAGTTGAAGGTCGACCCGGCCGGCGCCGAAGCGCAGATGGAAGCCATCGGCCGCAGCTATCGCGGCCTGGTGGAAGGACTGGTGGACGTGCTGCGCGCGCGGGCCAGCCTGAAGGGCGAGTTCCGCATGGCGCAGACCATGATCCAGCCGGTGCAGAACAACCCGCTGAAGTTCGCGCCGAACGTCGACGAAGCCATGCTGCTCCTGCTGCGCCGCGACAACCAGGCGTTCATGGCGCCGGATCGCGCGGTGGCCGACAGCTTCGAAGACCTCAAGGCGCACCAGTTGGCGGTGATGGCCGGCGTGCAGGCCGCCATCCGCCACCTGCTGGCGCGCTTCGAACCGGCCGCGCTGGAAGCCCGCTTCGGCAAGCCGGCCGGGCTTTCCGGCCTGCTGCCGGGGGCCCGCCAGGCACAGAACTGGGACAGTTTCACCGAGCTGTACGCGAAGATCCTGCGCGAGGCGGAGGACGACTTCCAGGAGCTTTTCGGCCGCGAATTCAGCCGCGCCTACGAGGAACACAGCGCTCGACTACGGCGTTCCTGACGCCAACGAACACCAGGAGAAACAACGTCAATGAGGACGACACCATGCAGAAACTGATCGTCGCGCTGTTCGGGCTGCTGCTCGCCGCCTGTTCGTCCAGCCCGCCGGAAACCCCGCCGACCCGGGTGGTGATCTGGCTCCACGCCGCACCGAACCTCAACCCGTCCGCCGCCGGCCAGGCGGCGCCGCTGCGCCTGCGGCTGTACGAGCTGAAGAAAGACACCGCGTTCGGCCGCGCCGACTACTTCGCCCTCACCGACAACGCCCAGTCGACCCTCGGCGGCGACCTGGTGGAGCAGGACGAGTTCCTCCTGCGTCCGGGCGAGGAACGGCGCATCGAACGCACGCTCGACGAGCAGACCCGCCAGCTCGGCTTCGTCGCCGCCTACCGCGACCTCGACCGCGCCACCTGGCGCCAGGTCCTCGACGTGCCGGGGCAACGCACCAGCCATCTCGACATCACGCTCGGCGCGCAGGCCATCGGCATCGTCGCGCGTCCCGCGCCCTGAACCTTCGGAGTCCCTATGTCCTGGAATAACCGCGTGGTGTGGTCCGAAGGCATGTTCCTGCGGCCACAGCATTTCCAGCAGCACGACCGCTACCTGGAAACCCTGGTGGATGGCCGCTGCCGCTCGCTCCTGGCGGGCGGCTGGGGCTTTTCCGAGCTGAAGCTGGACGATGCCCTGCTGACCCAGGGCAAGCTGGCCATCGTCAGCGCCCGCGGCGTGCTGCCGGATGGCACGCCGTTCAACATCCCCGCCGACGATCCGGCGCCGGCGCCGCTGAATGTCGAGGAAAGCCTGCGCGATGGCATCGTCTACCTCGGCCTGCCGCTGAAGCGCGTCGGCACCCGCGACACGGTAGAGGAGGGCGAGGCCCTCGGCGGCGCCCGCTACGTCAGCCAGGTGCAGGAAGTGCGCGACGACAATGCCGCCTTCGAGAGCCGCGCGCCGGTGGCCCTGGGCAGCCAGGCGTTCCGCCTGCTGACCGAGCGCGACGGCCTCGGCGAATACGCCGCGGTGGGCGTCGCGCGGGTCCGCGAGAAGCGCGCGGACCAGGCCCTGAGCCTGGACGAGGACTACCTGCCGCCGGTACTCGACATTGCCGCCGCGCCGCCCCTGGCGTCCTTCGCCAAGGAGCTGCTGGGCCTGCTCCACCAGCGCGGCGAAGCCCTCGCCGGGCGGGTGGTGGCCTCCAGCGCCGGGGGCGCCTCGGAAATCGCCGACTTCCTGCTGCTGCAACTGGTCAACCGCGCCGAGGCCCTCACCGGTCACCTGTCCCGCGTGCGCCCGCTGCACCCGCAGGAGCTGTACCGCGAACTGGTGGCCCTGGCCGGCGAGTTCTGCACCTTCACCGCCAGCCAGCGGCGTCCCGAGGAGTACCCGGTGTACAACCACGACGACCTGGCCGCCAGCTTCGCCCCGGTGATGCTCGCCCTGCGCCAGGCGCTGGCGACGGTGATCGACGCCAAGGCGATCGCCATCCCGATCGTCGAGAAGGCCTACGGCGTGCACGTCGCGATGCTCAGCGACCGCAGCCTGATCGACAACGCCAGCTTCGTCCTGGTGGTGCGCGCCGACGTCCCCGGCGAGAGCCTGCGCGGGCACTTCCCGCAGCAGGCCAAGGTCGGCTCGGTGGAGCACATCCGCGACCTGGTCAACCTGCAACTGCCGGGTATCGGCCTGCTGCCGATGCCGGTGGCGCCGCGGCAGATCCCCTACCACGCCGGCTCCACCTATTTCGAACTGGACCGCGGCAGCGCGCATTGGAAGCAGCTGACGCACTCCGGCGGCTTCGCCTTCCACATCGCCGGCCAGTTCCCCGGGCTGAACCTGGCCTTCTGGGCCATTCGAGGATAAGCAACGATGCCTCCCATCGACGATCCCTTCGGCACCCCGGCCGGCGGCGGCAACGGAAGCCCGCCCGACGACCGCACCATGATCATGCCGCGTCCCGGCGGCCGCGCCCCGGAACCGGCCGGCGGCCCCCGCGGCGGCGATCCCTACACGCCGCCGCCGATGGCCAGCCTGGCGCCGCTGAGCGGCCGCGGCGACGGCCTCAACCCGCTGGAGCAGGCCGCCGGCCCACTGCTGGCGATGCTCACCCGCCTGCGCAACACCATCGCCCATCCGGCGCCGGCCAGCCTGCGCGCGCAACTGCTCGGCTACCTGCGCCAGTTCGAGGAGAAGGCACGCCAGGCCGGCGTGGCGCCGGACGAAGTGATGCTGGCGCGCTACGTGCTCTGCACCGCCCTCGACGAAGCGGTGCTCAGCACGCCGTGGGGCAGCACCAGCGACTGGGGCAAGCAGAGCCTGCTGATCACCCTGCACAACGAGGCCTGGGGCGGCGAGAAGGTCTTCCAGTTGCTCGAACACTGCCTGCAGAACCCGCACCAGCGCCTGCACCTGCTGGAGCTGCTGTACCTGTGCACCAGCCTCGGCTTCGAAGGCCGCTACCGGGTCATGCACGACGGCCGCAGCCAACTGGAGGCGCTGCGCGAGCGCACCGCGGCGGTGATCCGCAGCACCCGCGGCGAGTACGAGCACGAACTGTCGCCGCACTGGCGCGGCCTCAGCGTGATGCGCGACCGCCTTTCGCAATACCTGCCGCCGTGGGTCGGTATCGCCATCGGCCTGGCCTTGCTGCTGGCCTTGCTGTTCGGCCTGCGGATGAAGCTGGCCGCCGACGCCGAGCCGGTGTTCAAGCGCATCCACGCCATCGGCGAGATCCCGGTGCAGGCCATCGACCGCCCAGCGGTGCAGCCGCGGGTGATCGAACGGCCACGCCTGGCGCGCTTCCTCGCAGACGACATCAAGGCCCAGCGGGTGGCGGTGGAGGACGCCGTCGACCGCTCGGTGGTGACCATCCGCGGCGACGAGCTGTTCGCCAGCGCCAGCGCCAGCGTGCGCGACGAGTTCCAGCCGCTGCTGCTGCGCATCGCCGACGCCCTGCGCAAGGTCAAGGGCCAGGTGCTGGTCACCGGCCATAGCGACAACCGGCCGATCGCCACGCTGCGCTACCCGTCCAACTGGAAACTGTCCCAGGCCCGCGCCCAGGAGGTCGCCGACCTGCTCGGCGCGACCACCGGCGACGCCGGCCGCTTCACCGCCGAAGGGCGCAGCGACACCGAGCCGGTGGCGACCAACGCCAGCGCCGAAGGCCGCGCACGCAACCGCCGGGTGGAAATCACCGTATTCGCGGAGGGCGCGCAATGAAAGGCTTCCTCAACTTCTTCGCGCGCTGGGTGGTGCCGGTGCTCGGCCTGCTCGCCCTGAGCCTGATCATCTGGTTCCTCGGCCCGCTGCTGCGCCTGGGCAACTACGAACCGCTGGCCTCGGCGACCAGCCGCTGGGTGCTGATCGTCCTGCTGTTCCTGGTCTGGATCGGCTTCCGCGTGCTGCGCATCGTGCAGGCCCGGCGCAACGCGGCGAAGGTCATGCAGAGTCTCGCCGAGGTCAGCGCGCCGGACGCCGCCAGCGTCGCCACCGCCGAAGAGCTGGCGACCCTCAAGCAACGCATGGACGAGGCCCTGGCCCTGCTCAAGCGGGCCAAGCTGGGCGGCAGCGAGCGGCGCAACCTGTACGAGTTGCCCTGGTACGTGATCATCGGCCCGCCCGGTTCGGGCAAGACCACCGCGCTGATGAACTCCGGCCTGGACTTCCCGCTCGCCGCACAGATGGGCGCCGGGGCGATCCGCGGGGTCGGCGGCACGCGCAACTGCGACTGGTGGTTCACCGACGAAGCGGTGCTGCTGGACACCGCCGGCCGCTATACCACCCAGGACAGCCACGCCCAGGTGGACAAGGCCGCCTGGCTGGGCTTCCTCGACCTGCTCAAGACCCAGCGCAAGCGCCGCCCCATCGATGGCGCGTTCATCGCCATCAGCCTTTCCGACCTGCTGCTGGGCAGCGACGCCGAGCGCGCCGCCCATGCCCAGGCGATCCGCGCGCGCATCCAGGAGCTGTACCAGCAGCTCGGGGTGCGCTTCCCGATCTACGTGATGCTGACCAAGTTCGACCTGGTGCCGGGCTTCATGGAGTTCTTCGACAGCCTGAACCGCGAGGAACGCGCGCAGGTCTGGGGGATGACCTTCGCCCTCGACGACGGCAAGAGCGCGGAAGGCCCGCTGGCGGTGTTCGACAGCGAATTCGCCCTGCTCGAACAGCGTCTCACCGCGCGCCTGGTGGAACGCCTGCAGCAGGAGCGCGACCCGGCGCGGCGCGACCTGGTCTACGGCTTCCCGCAGCAATTCGCCGCCCTGCGCGAATGCCTCGGCGAGTTCCTCAACGGCGTGTTCAAGCCCAACCCCTACGAGGAACGCCCGCTGTTGCGCGGCCTGTACTTCACCAGCGGAACCCAGGAAGGCAGTCCGATCGACCGCCTGATCGGCAGCATGGCGCAGTCGATGAACCTCGACCGCCAGCACCTGGCGCGGCAGACCGGAACCGGGCGCAGCTACTTCATCGAGCGGCTGTTCCGCGAAGTGGCGTTCGGCGAACGCGGCCTGGTCGGCACCAACCCGAAGGTCGAGCGCCGCCGCAAATGGCTGACCATCGGCGCGCTGAGCGCCACCGCGCTGGTGGTGCTGGCGGTGACGGCGGTATGGATCGCCAGCTACCGCGCCAACCAGAGCTACATCGCCGCGGTCGACCAGCGCGTCGACCCGCTGGCGCGCGGCATCGAGTCGCTGAGCCCGGCCCAGCGCGACGTCCTGGCCGTACTGCCACAGCTCAACGCGGTGCAGAATCTCGCCGGCGACGCGCCAAGCTGGGCCGAAGGCTACGGGCTGTACCAGGGCGACATGCTCGGCGAGGAGTCCGCCAGCGTCTACCGCAAGCTGCTGATCGCGGTGTTCGCCCCGCGCCTGGTGACCCGCATCGAGGAACAGTTGCGCTCCGGCGGCAGCAGCGATTTCCTCTACGAGGGCCTGAAGGCCTACCTGATGCTCGGCAGCCCGGACCATTACGACGCCGACTTCATCAAGGCCTGGATCAGCCTCGACTGGGAACGCAACCTGCCGCGCGACCTCTCGCCGGAACAGCGCCAGGCGCTGCACGCGCACCTCGACGCGTTGCTCGAACGACGGCCGCCGTCGGCGCGCCTGGACCAGGACCTGGTCGAGGACCTGCGCCGCCAGTTGCAGCAACTACCGGTGGCGCAGCGGGTCTACGACCGGGTCAAGCGGCAGAGGCTGCCCAAGGACGTGCCCGACTTCCGCATCAGCGACGCCGCCGGCCGCGACGCACCGCTGGTGTTCGCGCGCAAGAGCGGCAAGCCGCTCACCGACCCGCTCAGCGGCTTCTTCACCTACCGCGGCTATCGCGAGGTGTTCCTCACCGCCAGCCTCAGCCAGGCCGGCACCATCGCCGAGGAACAGTGGGTGCTCGGGCGCGACCT
The DNA here is from genome assembly GCF_001836405.1 of Pseudomonas sp. HMSC057H01. Classification (NCBI taxonomy): domain Bacteria; kingdom Pseudomonadati; phylum Pseudomonadota; class Gammaproteobacteria; order Pseudomonadales; family Pseudomonadaceae; genus Pseudomonas; species Pseudomonas sp. HMSC057H01. The sequence continues at coordinate 24,142 of NZ_KV828517.1, forward strand.
GAACGATGCCGGCGATGCCGCCAACCTGGCCCTCGACGTGCGTCGCCTGTACTTCCAGGACTACCTGCGGCAATGGGACGACCTGCTCGCCGACCTCACCGTGGTGCCGATCACCAACGTCACCCAGGCCGCCGACGTGCTGCGCATTCTCTCCGGGCCGACCTCGCCGTTCCGCAAGCTGCTCGAGGCGGTGGCCCGCGAGACCGACCTGCAGAAGGGCGACCGGCTGGTCGCCGCGCAAGTGAAGAAGGCCGCCGACGGCACCGTGGACAAGCTCAAGCAGCGCCTCGGCTCGCTGGTCGGCCAGGAGGAGGAGGAAGGCGCCCGCGAACAGCCGCAGCAGGCCGACAGCGACCCGATCAGCGCCCACTTCGCCGAACTCAACAGCCTGGTCAGCAAGGGCGAGGGCGGCAACGAGCCGGCGCCGATCGACAGCCTGCTGGAGGACATGAACGCGCTCTACGTACAGGTCAGCGCCATGGCCGGAGCCAGCGGCGACTCGCTGCTCGGCGACGCCAAGAACCAGGTGGCCGCCGCCGCCTCGCGCGTGGCCCTCAGCGCCGAGCGCCAGCCGCCGGTGGTCCAGGGCCTGGTGAAGAACGTGGTCAACTCCACCACCAGCAGCATGATGGGCAGCGTGCGCAACCAGCTCAACGCGGCCTGGATCAGCGACGTGGTCAGCGTCTACCGGCAGTCCCTGGCCGGGCGCTACCCGATCGCCGCCGGCAGCTCGCGCGACGCCACCCTGGAAGACTTCGGCCACTTCTTCGGTGCCGGTGGGGTGATGGACAGCTACTTCCGCCAGTACCTGCAACCCTACGTCGACACCTCCGCCAGCACCTGGCGCTGGCAGCCCGGCGCGGCGCAGAAGCTCGGCATCAACCCCGGCGTGCTGCACACCTTCCAGCGCGCGGCGGCGATCCGCGACGCCTTCTTCCGCTCCGGCGGCATGCAGCCGGCGGTGCGCTTCGAACTCAAGCCGGTGACCATGGACGCGGCGATCAGCCAGTTCATCCTCGACCTCGACGGCCAGCAGCTGACCTACGACCACGGCCCCGCCCGCCCGGTGGCGATGCAGTGGCCGAGCGCCAACGGCCTCGGCGTGGTCCGCCTGACGGTGACGCCGCCGCCCAGCAGCGGCCGTTCCGGCCTGACCCTGGAGGGCCCCTGGGCCTGGTTCCGCCTGCTCGACCAGTCGGACCTGGAACGCGGCAACTCGCCGGACCGCTTCACCCTGCGGCTGCGCATCGACGGCTCCAGCATCGCCTGCGAGCTGCGCGCCAGCAGCGCCTTCAACCCCTTCAAGAGCCGGGTCGTGTCCGGCTTCAGCCTCCCGGAGCGCCTTTGAACAGCGTCGGTTTCTACGGCAAGCTGGCCGGCCGCGGCGATTTCGTCAGCCGCGGCCTGCCGAACACCTTCGTCGAACCCTGGGACGCCTGGCTGGCCAGCGGCATGCGCGCCAGCCAGGACGAACTCGGCGCGGCCTGGCTCGACGCCTACCTGACCAGCCCGCTGTGGCGCTTCGCCATCGCCCCCGGCCTGCTCGGCGGCGAAGCGGTGGCCGGGGTGGTGATGCCGAGCATCGACCGGGTCGGTCGCTATTTCCCGCTGACCGTCGCCTGCCTGCTGCCGGCGAACGCCGACCTCGGCGGGCTGGTCGGCGGCGACGACGGCTGGTTCGAGCAGGTCGAGAGCCTGCTGCTCTCCACCCTCGAACCGGAGGCCGAGGTCGAGGCCTTCGAGCAGGCGGTGGCGCAGCTCCCGGCCCCTCCCTGCGGACCGCGCATCGAACAATCGCTGATCAGCGGCAACCTGCTGCGCAGCGAAGCGGTGACCCCGGCGCAGCGCCTCGCCGCGCTGGCCCAGCATGCCTGCGACGGCGCCAGCCACTGGTGGGGACGCGGCTCGGCACGGATCTCCGCCGGCCTGATGCGCTACCAGGGCCTGCCGCCGGCGCCGGCGTTCGGACGATTCCTCACCGGAGAGGGCGAGGTGATCCCGCTCTTTCCCGGCATACCCGGTTAAGGACAACTGATGGTGCCCAACTCAGTCAGCTACTACAGGTCGGCCAGCTACAGCCACGTCGGCATGGTCCGCAAGGTCAACGAAGACGCCAGTCTCGACGCCCCAGAGTCGGGACTCTGGGTGGTCGCCGACGGCATGGGCGGCCACGCCGCCGGCGACTTCGTCAGCAGCCTGATCGTCGATACCCTGCGGCGCATCCCGGCGGCCTCCTCGCTACCGGCCTACGTCGGCGCGTTGCGCACCGGCCTCGCCCAGGTCAACGAGCGGGTTCGCCAGGAGGCCGGCCTGCGTGGCGTCAGCGTGATGGGCAGCACCCTGGTACTGCTCGCCGCGCGCGGCAACCAGGCGAGCTGCCTGTGGGCCGGCGACAGCCGCCTGTACCGCCTGCGCGGCGGCGTGCTGGAAGCCATCTCGCGGGACCACAGCTACGTCCAGGAGCTGCTCGACAACGCATTGATCAGCGAGGAAGAGGCGCGCCACCATCCGCGCGCCAACGTGGTCACCCGCGCGGTCGGCGTGCACGAGCAACTGGAACTGTCGGAAGCCGCGCTGCACGTGCTGCCCGGCGACAGCTTCCTGCTCTGCAGCGACGGCCTCAACAAGACCGCCGACGACAGCGAACTGCGCGACGTGCTCAGCCACAGCGATCCCTATGCGGTGGTCCGCAGCCTGGTCCACCTGGGCCTGACCCGCGGCGCCCCGGACAACATCACGGCCCTGGTGGTCAGGGCCTTCTGAGACGGACATGGACATAGAACTTCCGGGATTCGACATCGAACGCGAGCTGGGCGAAGGCGCCATGGCCACGGTCTACCTGGCCACCCAGCGCTCGCTGCAGCGCAAGGTGGCGCTGAAGGTGATGGCCGCGGCGCTGGCCGCCGACCCGAGCTTCGCCGAACGCTTCCTGCGCGAAGGTCGGACCCTGGCGCGGCTGTCGCACCCGAACACGGTGACCATCCACGACATCGGCAACGTCGGCAGTTGCTACTACATGGCCATGGAATACCTGCCCAACGGCACGCTCAAGGAGCGCATCCAGCAGGGCCTCGATCCCGAGCAGGGCCTGGCCTACGTACGGCAGGTGGCCGCCGCGCTCGGCTACGCGCACTCCCAGGGCCTGGTGCATCGCGACGTGAAGCCGGCCAACATCCTGTTCCGCGCCGACGGCACCGCGGTGCTCTCGGACTTCGGCATCGCCAAGTCGATCGAGGACAATACCCAGTTCACCCAGGTCGGCTTCGCCGTCGGCACCCCCAGCTACATGAGCCCGGAGCAGGCCCGCGGGCAGGAGATCGACGGCCGCGCCGACCTCTACGCGCTGGGCGTGGTGCTCTACGAGATCCTCACCGGCAAGCTGCCCTACAACGGCAAGGACTCGCTCTCCACCGCCCTGGCCCACCTCACCGAGCCGCTGCCGGAACTGCCGATCGAGCAGGGCCGCTACCAGGACATCCTGCGCCAGTTGCTGGCCAAGGACCCGGCCGAGCGCTTCCCCACCGCCGGCGCGTTGATCGCCGCCCTCGACCGCCTGGCGCCGAGCGCCCTGGAAGCCACCCAGATCCGTCCGCTGGCGACGCCGCAGGGCTCGCCGCGAGCGAGCAACCCGCCGCCGGCCGAACCCGCGCCCCTGCCGCCCGCCGACCTCGGCGGCCTGCAACCGGTGTCGATCCAGTTGCCGCCGGTCACGCCCAGCGCCGGCGGCGCCACGCCGCCTCCGCCTCCGCCGTCGCAAGCGGCGAAACCGCCATCGCCCCCGCCGCCTCCGTTGCCGCCGGCGAAGCCACGTGCCGGCGGCAGCCGCACGCCGTTGATCGCCGCCGCCGCGGCCGCCGTGCTCCTGGCGATCGGCGGCGGCGCCTGGTGGCTGCTGGGCTCGGACGACGCACCGAGCCCTGTCGATCCAGCGCCGCTGGGACAGACGCCGACGGACAAGCCGCAGCAGCAGACCCCAGTGGCCGATGCCGAACAGGACGGCGGCGAGCGTCCGCTGCTGATGCCGGGCAAGAAGACGCTGTTCCAGCGCGTCCTGACCAAACCCGGCGCGGCCATCTCCGCCGAGGCTGGCGGCCCGCCCCGGGCCGGCGCGGTGCCGGCCTTCTCGGTGCTCTACGTGTACGCCCGCAAGCAGGTCGGCGGCAGCCCCTGGCTGCGCGTCGGCGCCTCCAGCAACGGCGAGGGCGACGGCTGGCTGCCGGCCAGCGCGGTGAGCGACTGGAAGCAGAGCCTGGTGCTGAAGTTCACCGAACGCTCCGGCCGCGCGCCGGTGATGTTCCTCAACAGCGCCGAGCAGGTCGAACGCCTGCTCGGCGATACCCGCGCGGCGCGCGACACCCTGACCCAGGCGGTGGACCACAAGGGCGATCCGCAGGTGGTCGCGGTCGAGCCCAACGACCGGGCGATCCCCCAGGACCAGTTCTACCTGCTGCCGATCTTCGACTCGAAGGAGAGCTTCGACGCCGACGGCCAGCCGGCGCAGTTGCTGGAGGTCGCTTCGATCGACCCCGGCGGCAGCGCCACGGCACCCCAGGCGCCGGGCCAGGCCGGGCGGGGCGGCGCCAGCGGCGCGGCGAGCGACACCTTCCGCACCGGCATCGTCCTGGTGGTGGACACCTCGGTGTCGATGCAGCCCTACATCGACCGCGTGCGCGAGGTGATCGACGGCCTGCAGCGGCAGATCGGCGAGCGCGGCGACCTGGACAAGGTCAGCTTCGGCCTGGTCGGCTTCCGCAACAACACCGACAAGACCCCCGGCCTGGAATACGTCAGCAAGACCCTGGTGCCGCTGCAACCGGGCAACGACGCGCAGCGCTTCGCCGAGTTGAGCAGCCAGGTGCGCGCCACCGACGTCTCCAGCCACTCGTTCAACGAAGACGCCTTCGCCGGGATCATGCAGGCGGTCGACGAAATGGACTGGTCGCCCTACGCCGGGCGCGTGGTGCTGCTGGTCACCGACGCCGGCGCGCTGCGCAAGAACGACCCGCTCGGGCGCACCCAGATGAACGAGGCCGAGGTCCGCCAGGCGGCGCTGCGCAAGGGCGTGAAGATCTATGCCCTGCACCTGCGCACCCCGGCCGGGAAGAACAACCACGGCTACGCCGAGCAGCAGTACCGCAGCCTCACCGCCGACGCCAACCCGAAGATCGCCGACCTCTACATCCCGGTGGCCGGCGGCGAGGTGAACGCCTTCGGCAACACGGTGAAGGAGATCGGCACGGTGTTCGCCGACCTGGTCCACGACGCCGGCAACCGCAAGCCGCAGGCGCCGCGCTTCGACGCCGCGCCAAGCGTGGCGAGCAAGTCGGCGGCCATCGGCTACGCCATGCAGATGGAATTCCTCGGTCGCCGCGACCCGGTGCGCGCGCCGCAGGTCGTCACCGCCTGGACCGCCGACCGCGACCTGACCAACCCGGCGCTGCCGGCGTTCCAGGTCTGCGTGCTGCTGAGCAAGCTGCAACTCAACGAACTGCAACAGTCGCTGAAACTGATCGTCGACGCGGCCAAGCGCACCCAGACCTCGCCCAAGGACTTCTTCCAGGAAATCGCCAGCGCCAGCGCCTACATGAGCCGCGACCCGGCGCAACTGGTGAAGGGCAGCAACCTGGCGCAGAGCGGCGTGCTCGGCGAATACCTGGAAGGCCTGCCGTACCGCAGCAAGTCGCTGAACATGACCCAGGACCTCTGGCTGTCGCTGAGCGTCGCCGAACAGCAGGACTTCATCGACGAACTGGAGTCGAAGATCCGCCTCTACGAAACCTTCCACAACGACGTCGCCAACTGGGTCCGGTTCGGCGACGCCGACGCCGGCGACGCGCTGTACCGCGTGCCGCTGTCGACGCTGCCATGATCCTGCGCCTGCACGAGGTCGCCCGCAGCCACGGCGCCGGTCGCCAGCGCTACCGCCTGCGGGTGCCGGCGCTGGAATTGCGCGCGGGTCGCCAGCTGGCCATCGTCGGCCCCAGCGGCTGCGGCAAGAGCACCCTGCTCGACCTGCTGGCGCTGGCCCTGGCGCCGGACCCGGGCGGGCGCTTCGAATTCCTCGCCGGGGAACGCCCGCAGGACATCGCCGCGCTCTGGCGCGACGGCCGCCAGGACCGCTTGGCGGCGCTGCGCCGGCAGCACTGCGGCTACGTGCTGCAAAGCGGCGGGTTGCTCGAGTTCCTCGATGTGCGGCGCAACATCGGACTGCCCTGCGCGTTGCTCGGCGCCCCGTCCGCCGAGCGCGTGCAGGCGCTGGCCGAGCGGCTGGAAATCGGCGACCAGCTGGACAAGAAACCGGCGGCGCTGTCGGTCGGCCAGCGCCAGCGGGTCGCCATCGCCCGCGCCCTGGCGCATGCGCCGCGCCTGTTGCTGGCCGACGAGCCGACCGCGGCGCTCGACCCGCTGAACGCCGAACGGGTGATGCGCCTGCTGGTGGAACAGGCCCGCGAGCGCGGCGCCTGCACCGTGGTCGCCACCCACGACGAGCGCCTGGCCCGCGCCGCCGGACTCGAAGTCCTGGCCATCCGCTGGCAACGCGAGGCCGACGACAGCGTCGGCGCCTGCCTCGAGGACGTTGGCTGATGCGCGCCGGCCTGCTGCTCTCGCTGGCCTGGGCCGACTATCGCGGCGAGGCGCGCCTGTCGCTCTGCGCGATCTTCGCCCTGGCGGCGGTGATCACCCCGCTGCTGGTGCTGTTCGGCCTCAAGTACGGCCTGGTCAGCACCCTCACCGAGCGGCTGGAGCGCGCGCCTTCGGTGCGCGAGATCATTCCGGTCGGCGGCGCCCGCTACCGTGCCGAGGACATCGCCGCCCTGGCCGCACGCGCGGATGTCGCCTTCGCCGTGCCGCGCACCCGGCAGATCGCCGCCACCGCCGACCTCAGCGGCGGCGGCGAGACCGCCCTGAGCGTCGAGATGATTCCCAGCGCCGCCGGCGACCCGCTGCTGGCCGGCCTGCCGCAACCCGACCGGCCGACCCGCGTGGTGCTCAGCCACGGCGCCGCGGAAAAACTCGGCGCCCAGCCTGGCGAGCGCATCGTCGCGCGCATCGGCCGGCGCATGGATGGCCAGGCACAGAGCCAGCGCCTGGAGCTGGAAGTGCTCGCGGTGCTGCCGCAGGAGCGTTTCGCCCGCGACGCGCTGTTCGCCCCGCTAGCCCTGCTGGAAGCCGCCGAGGACTATCGCGACGGTCGCGCGGTGGCCGCCTACGGCTGGCCGGGGAAGGCCGGCGAGACCCCGCGCGCACGCATCTACCCGGGCTTCCGCCTGTACGCCCGAGACCTCGATGCGGTGGAAGGGCTGCGCCGGCACTTCGTCGCGAGTGGCGTGGAAGTCGCCACCCAGGCCGAGGCCATCGCCCAGGTGCGCAGCCTCAGCCGCAACCTCGGCCTGGTGTTCTGGATCGTCGCCGCGCTGGCCATCGGCGGTGCCTTCGCGGCCATCGCCGCCAGCAGCCTGGCCGCCGTCGAACGCAAGCGCCGCGCCCTGGCGGTGCTGCGTCTGCTGGGCTTCCCGACCGCCGCGCTGGTCGGCTTCGTCATGTTCCTGGCGCTGTTCAGCGCCGTCTTCGGCCTGTTCCTCGCCGGGCTGCTGTACGCCGCCACGGCCGGCGCGCTGAACCACCTGTTCGACAACCAGAGCGGCGAGTTCGTCTGCCGCCTGCTGCCCAGCCACTACCTGACGGCGCTGCTCGCCACGCTGCTGTGCAGCGTCCTGGCCGCCGCCAGCGGCGGCTGGCGCGCGGCGCGGATCGAAGCCGCAGAGGGATTACGCGATGTTTGAGAAAGCCATTCTTCCGCTCGCCCTCGGCGCCTGCCTGGCATTTGCCGCGCCGGCCTGGGCCGAAGGCGACTCGCCGGACAATCCCAAGCCGCTGGCCGACGACGTCGCCCTGCCGCTGCCGTGTGGCGGCGAGATGGTCTTCCGGCATGTCTACGTACTCGCCGAAGGCGCCCTCGACGATCGCGAGGTCAACCTCGGCTACGCCTTCAACGAAGGCGAGGCGGGCTACCAGCAGTCGTTCATCTCCGGCTACCGGCGCGACTACGTGAACGGCCAGTTCAGCCTCGCCGACCTGGCACCGGCCTGGCAGCAGAAGCTCTCCGCCAGCCTGCCGAAGCCCGCCGCCGGCACCCCGCTGAAGCCGATGCTGTACTTCATCGGCAAGTACGAGGTGACCGCCCGCCAGTACGCCGCAGTGATGAGCCAGGCGGCCGCGCTCTCCGGCCAGGGCGAAGCGCCGGCCTGCGACGTGCCGGGCGGGATGGCCGCGCGGCTGCCCAAGGTCGACCTCTCGCGCTTCGACGCCGAACGCTTCGGCGCGGTGTACAGCGCCTGGCTGCTGAAGAACCACCCGGATCTGCTGCCGGTCAGCGGCCGCGGCAAGAATCCCGAGGACGGCGGCATCGGCTTCGTCCGCCTGCCCACCGAGGTCGAGTGGGAGTTCGCCGCGCGCGGCGGCCAGGCGGTCAGCCGCCAGGAACTGGAAGGCCGGCTGTTCCCGCGCAAGGTCGAGGGCAGCGACCAGGAAGGCCCGCTGGGCGACTGGGCGGTGTACAACCAGGTCGCCGGCGGTACCGGCCAGGCCGCGCGACTGTTGCCGGTAGGGATGAAGCGGCCGAACCCGCTGGGCCTGTTCGACGTGATCGGCAATGCCGCGGAGATGGTCCAGGAGTCCTTCCAACTGGTCCACGCCGGTCGCCGGCAGGGCACATATGGCGGTTTCGTGGTGAAGGGCGGGAACTATCTCGAAGGCGAGATGACTCTATTCACCGGGATGCGCCGCGAATACCCGCTGTTCGCCGCCGACGGCAGCGAACAGCGCAACGAGACCACCGGTTTCCGCGTCGCCATCGGCGCGCTGTCCGCGCCGCGCTCGCGCTATCCCGAGCTGTTCGCCCAATGGCAGAAGGAAGGCCGACTAGCGGCATTGACCGATGCCATCGATGACGCTCAAGATCCCACCAAGCAATTGGACGGAATCATTGCCGCCACCCGCGACCCGCAGATGCAGGCGCAGTTGGCCCAGATAAACGAGGAACTCAAGCGTAACGTTTCGTTGATCGCTCGGCAGCGCGAAGAGGCCGCCGGAAACCTGATACAGTCGGCGGCACTGGTCGCCGAGACGATCAACAACTACAACATACGCCTGACCAACCTCAAGAAGGACAGGGAGAAAGCCGTGGCAGCCAGGGATCAGGCGACCGCCCAGCTCTATGCCGGCGCCATCGCCAACGGGCGCAGCGCCCTCGATGGCGCATTGGCCATCTACATCGACAACCTCGCCACCGGCACCCGTTACACCGACGCGGTGATCCAGGCGCAGTTCCAGCGCATCCAGGAAGAACTCAATCGCAACCCGGTTCTGGGCAAGAGCCTGGTCAAGCGCGCGACCCTGTTCGTCAAACACGTCGGAGATTATCGCCAGCAGCACCGGGCCGAGCCGGAGGCGGTATTGAAGGAATTGCTCGCGTCCAGCGGGCGTTGAAGGAGTTCCGTCCGGCACCTCTCGGCAGCCGGGCGGTTCATCAAACCAGGAGTGAGATGCAATGAGCCAACCCAGCGAAAACCGTTTGATCACCTCGGCGCGCTACGCGCTCTGCCTGTTGACCGCCAGCGGCGTGCTGCTCAGCGGCTGCGCCAGCAGCGGCGTCGGCTCGGTCGCCCAGACCACCCGCGCGGAATACTACCCGTCCTGCTACGAGCCGGTGTCGCACCTGCGCAGCACCGATAACGCGGTGCGCAACTCGGCCATCACCGGCGCCATCACCGGCGGCCTCCTGGGCGGCCTGGCCGGCGGCCTGGCCAGCGACGAGAACCGCGGCCGCAATGCCGCCCTCGCTGCCGCAGGCGGCGCCCTGGCCGGCGGCGCGGCGGGCTACTACATGGAGAAGCAGAAGCAGATCAGCGACGACCGCGCGCGCATCGGCTCCTACGCTACCGACGTCGACCGCAGCACCGTCGAGATCAACCGTAGCGTGGCCTACGCCAAGTCGGCGCAAAGCTGCTACCAGAGCCAGTTCAAGGCCCTGCTCGACGGCCGCAAGAACAAGTCGATCAACGAAGCCGAAGGGCGCAAGCGCCTGGCCGAGATCGTCAGCGGCCTGCAGGAGACCAACGCCCTGCTGGTCGCCGCCAACGGCCGTGCCGGCGAGAACATCAACAACTACACCCAGGCCTACGAGAAAGACCTGCAGCAGGTCGGCGTACCGCGCACCGAAGTGACCAAGGTCGCCGAGGCCGAGAACCGCGCCAGCACTACGAAAGGCGGCAGCAAGCCCAAGACCGGCAGCAATCCCAAGGTGCCGAAGGAGGCGGTCGCCACCGAGCAGACCATCCGCAAGGCCCAGGACGCGCAAAGCGAAGGCAACAAGGTGGCCTCCCGGGGCCAGGGCATGATCCAGGAAGTCTGCAACAGCCCGGACATGGGCGACTGGGCACCGCCGAGCTGCGCCAAGGCCTGATCGGCCTCGTTACCAGCACGAACGCGACGGCGACCTTCGGGTCGCCGTTTCGTTGAGGGGCCTGGCGCGCTGACCCGGCCGGCCTGAAGGGCGAGCGTTCGCCGGGACGGCTGCTTCCGACGTTTCCGGCTTCCCCGGCGGCAGCGGTTCTTCCCGCAGGGCGGATACCGCCACCGGCACGCTCCGCCGCAACTCCGCCCTATACGAAATGCTGCGCCGCGGGGAAAACGCTAGAACAACGCCATCTGCGCCCCCGGCACGGCGAACCGGCTGCAATCCAGCCCGAAGCCCTCGCGGCGGTCCAGCCCGAGGCGCTTCATCGCCACCGCGAAACGCTGCGCCAGCAGGTCGGCGAACGGTCCCTGGCCGCGAAAGCGGTGGCCGAAGCGGCTGTCGTAGACCTCGCCGCCACGGCATTGGCGGACCAAGCTCATCACATGCTCGGCGCGTTGCGGGTAGTGCGCCGCCAGCCATTCCTCGAACAGCGGGCCGACTTCGCGCGGCAGGCGCAGGAGCATGTACGCGGCGCTGCGCGCGCCGGCGTCCCGCGCCGCCTGGAGCAGGCGCTCCAGCTCCATGTCGTTGACCATCGGGATCATCGGCGAGCAGAGCACGCCCACCGGGATGCCGTTGCCGCTGAGCGTGCGGATCGCCCGCAGTCGCGCCGAGGGCGCCGCCGCGCGCGGTTCGAGAATGCGCTTCAGCTCGTCGTCGAGGGTGGTCAGGCTGATCATCACCGCCACCAGGTTCTGCTCCGCCAGTTCGCGCAGCAGGTCGAGGTCGCGAAGGATCAGCGAGCCCTTGGTGACGATGGTCAGCGGGTGACGGAAGCGCAGCAGCACCTCCAGCACCTGGCGGGTCAGGCGGCGTTCGCGTTCCAGCGGCTGGTAGGGGTCGGTATTGGCGCCCAGGTTGATCGGCGCGCAGCGATAGCCGGGCTTGCTCAGTTCCTGCTCCAGCGCGCTGGCGACGTTGCTCTTGGCGATCAACCGGGTCTCGAAATCGATCCCCGGCGAGAGGTCCCAATAGGCATGGCTGGGCCGCGCATAGCAGTAGATGCAACCATGCTCGCAACCACGGTAGGGATTGATCGAGCGATCGAAAGGGAGGTCCGGCGACTGGTTGCGGGAGATCACCGTGCGGGCGATCTCCTCGCGCACCTCGGTGAGCTGGATCGGCGGCACGTCCTGCTCCCAGCCATCGTCGAAGGCCTCGCTGTGGGTCGGGGCGAAGCGGTTGAGGGGGTTGCTGGCGGTACCGCGACCGCGCGGGGGCAGGGGAGCGCTCATGAGGGGAACCCGGCGAAATACTGTATATAAATACAGTATCGCACCGGACCCCGGCCCACAGCCATCGCCGCCGGTCGGCGGCGAGCGGTCAGGCGTCGGGCTTCTTCTTCAGCTTGGGATTGGGGAAGAACTGCACCGACTGCACCTTCGGGTTGGCCGGCTTCGGCGCGTTCTGGTTGACCCGCGTACCCAGCTCCTTCGGGATCGACTGGCCCTGGGCGTTGAGCGTGTCGGCGTAGCCGCAGGCCACGCATTCGCGGTGCGGCACGCCGTCCTCTTCCCACATCTGGATCTTGTCCTGTTCGCTGCACGCCGGGCAGACCGCCCCGGCGATGAAGCGCTTCCTGGTGATCGCCGGGCTCATGCGGCCTCCCCGACCAGCCCGGAGTGACGCAGCAGGGCGTCGATGGACGGCTCGCGACCGCGGAAGTCGACGAACAACAGCATCGGCTCGCGGGAGCCGCCGCGGGCCAGGATCGCCTCGCGGAAGGCACGCCCGGTATCGGGGTTGAACACGCCTTCTTCCTCGAAACGCGAGAAGGCATCGGCGGACAGCACCTCGGCCCACTTGTAGCTGTAGTAACCGGCCGCGTAGCCGCCGGCGAAGATGTGCGCGAAGCTGTTGGCGAAGCGGTTGTACGCCGGCGGACGCATCACCGCCACTTCGTCGCGGATGCCCTCGAGTACCTGCAGCACGCTGCGGCCGTCGCCGTGGGTAGCGTGCAGCTCGAAGTCGAAGAGGGAGAACTCCAGCTGGCGGACCATCATCATCCCGGACTGGAAGTTCTTCGCCGCCAGCATCTTCTCCAGCAGGTCCTGCGGCAGCGCCTCGCCGGTCTCGTATTGGGCGGAGATCAGCGCCAGGCCTTCCGGTTCCCAGCACCAGTTCTCCATGAACTGGCTGGGCAGCTCGACGGCGTCCCAGGCCACCCCGTTGATCCCCGAGGCGGCGGCATGCTCGACGCGGGTCAGCAGGTGGTGCAGGCCATGGCCGAACTCGTGGAACAGGGTAGTGACCTCGTCGTGGGTCAGCAGCGCCGGCTTGCCGTTCACCGCCGGGGTGAAGTTGCACACCAGGTAGGCCACCGGGTCGATCAGCCGGCCCTGGGCGTCGCGCCGGCGGTCGCGGGCGCCGTCCATCCAGGCACCGCCGCGCTTGTTGGCGCGGGCATAGAGGTCGAAGTAGAAGCGGCCGACGTGCTCGCCGTTCTCGAGGATCTCGAACAGGCGTACGTCGGCGTGCCAGCGCTCGAAATCGTGCAGTTCGCGGATCTGGATGCCGTAGAGGCGCTCGACAATGGCGAACAGGCCGGAAAGCACCTTGTCCACCGGGAAGTAGGCACGCAGCGCCTCCTGGGACACGCTGTAGCGCGCCTCGCGGAGTTTCTCGGCGTAGTAGCCGGCGTCCCAGCTCTGCAATTCGGTGCAGCCCTGCTCGGCGGCGTAGGCGCGCAGCTGCTCCAGGTCGCGGGCGGCGAACGGCTTGCTGCGCACCGCCAGGTCGCGGAGGAAGCTGAGCACCTGGTCGCTGGACTCGGCCATCTTGGTCGCCAGCGACAGCTCGGCGTAGTTGGCGAAGCCGAGCAGGCCGGCCAGCTCCTGGCGCAGGTCGAGGATCTCTTCCATCACCGGACCGTTGTCGTTCTGCCCGGCGTTCGGGCCCTGGTCGGAGGCGCGGGTGCAGTAGGCGGCGTATACCTCTTCGCGCAGGGCGCGGTCATCGGCATAGGTCATCACCGCGTAGTAGCTGGGGAACTCCAGGCTGATCAGCCAGCCGTCCAGGCCCTTGGCCTCGGCGGCCTGCTTCATCTGGGCCTTGGCCGAATCGGTCAGGCCGGCCAGCGCGGCTTCGTCGGTGACATGCTTGGTCCAGGCCTGGGTGGCGTCGAGCAGCTGGTTGGAGAAACGGCTACCCAGCTCGGACAGGCGCGACTGCACCTCGGCATAGCGCTTCTGCTTGTCCGCCGGCAAGTCGATGCCGGACAGGCGGAAGTCGCGCAGGGCGTGTTCGAGGATGGTTTTCTGGGCCACGTCGAAGCCGGCCGCCTCGGGGCTCTTCGCCAGCGCCTCGTAGGCCTCGAACAGGGCGCGGTTCTGCCCCAGCTCGGTGGAGTAGGCCGACAGCTCCGGCAGACAGGCCTCGTAGGCCTCGCGCAGCTCGGCGCTGTTGCACACCGCGTTGAGGTGGCTGACCGGACTCCAGGCGGCGCCCAGACGGTCGTTGAGTTCGTCCATCGCCAGCACCAGGCCCTTCCAGGTCGGCTGCTCGCGCTGGGTTTCCAGCAGGCGGGCGATGGCGGCGCGGTTATCGGCGAGGATCCGCTCGATGGCCGGCTTCACGTGTTCCGGGCGAATGGAGGAGAAAGGCGGCAGGTCGTAGGCCTGCAGAAGGGGATTCGCGCTCACGTTGGCAACCTTGGCTAAGGAAATACCCGACCATCTTAAATACAATCGGCGGCATCCGCAGCCTGAGGAAAACTATCGTGACCATTCGTTCCTACCAGGGCAAAACGCCACTGCTCGGCGAGCGGGTCTTCGTCGATCCCTCGGCCGTGCTCGTCGGCGACATCGAGATCGGCGCCGACAGCTCGGTCTGGCCGCTGGTGGTGATCCGCGGCGACATGCACCGCATCCGCATCGGCCAGCGCAGCAGCATCCAGGACGGCAGCGTGCTGCACATCACCCACGCCGGCCCCTTCAACCCGGACGGTTTTCCGCTGAGCATCGGCGACGAAGTGACCGTCGGGCACAAGGTCCTGCTGCACGGTTGCAGCATCGGCAACCGGGTGCTGGTGGGGATGGGCTCGATCGTCATGGACGGCGCGGTGATCGAGGACCAAGTGATCCTCGGCGCCGGCAGCCTGGTGCCGCCGGGCAAGGTGCTGGAGAGCGGCTTCCTCTACGTCGGCAGCCCGGCGAAGAAGGCCCGTCCGCTGAGCGACAAGGAGCGCGGCTTCTTCACCTACACCGCCGGCAACTACGTGAAGCTCAAGGACCTGCACATCGCCGAGGACTACCATGCGTGACGCCACGCTGCGCTACCCGAACATCCTCTTCGATCTCGACGGCACCCTCACCGACCCGCGCGAGGGCATCACCCGCTCGGTGCAGTTCGCCCTCGCCCGCCTGGGCATCGACGAGCCGGACCTGGCGCGCCTGGAACACTTCATCGGCCCCCCGCTGTTGCAGTGCTTCATGCAGACCTACGGCTTCGACGAAGCGCGCGCCTGGGAGGCGGTGAACCACTACCGCGAGCGCTTCAGGGTCACCGGTCTCTACGAGAACCGCGTGTTCGACGGCATTCCCGAGCTGCTCGAAGCCCTGGTCGGACGCGGCCACACGCTCTACGTCGCGACCAGCAAGCCCGGCGTGTTCGCCCGCGAGATCGCCCGCCACTTCGCCTTCGACCGTCACTTCAAGGCGATCTACGGCAGCGAGCTGGACGGCACGCGCACGCACAAGGACGAACTGATCCGCCATCTGCTCGACAGCGAAGGCCTGGCAGCGGAGCATTGCCTGATGATCGGCGACCGCATGCACGACCTGCTCGGCGCCAGCCGCAACGGTGTCGCCTGCATCGGCGTCGGCTACGGCTTCGGCAGCGAAGACGAACTGCGCGCGCACCAGCCGACCCATTACTGCGCCGACCTCGCCGCCCTGCGGCAGGTATTGGAATCCCACTGACCCATGCTCCGTTTCAGACAAGGACGCCTGACATGACCGACAATCCCTTCGCCACCCCCACCGCCCCGGTGCAGCCGCCGGCCAGAGAGGTGCCCGCCACCACCCAGCCCTATGCGTTCATCGCGGTGCTGGCGCTGGTCACCTGCCTGTCCTTCGCCGTGAGCCTGGGCATCCAGTGGTACAACGACATCGGCGAGATCCGCCAGCGTTTCTCCGAGCACCTGCAACTGATGGCGCCGCACTGGTTCACCGGCCTGGTGTTCTACGCGGCGGCCAACCTGCTGGTGCTGCATGCCTACCGCGAGAAGCGGCAGCTCGTCGAGTTCCGCCCGCTGGCGCTGCTGCTGATCGGCTACGGCCTACTCAACCTGGTCTGCGGCATGCTCGCCGGGATCGGCCTGGCACCGCTGACGCTGCCGTTCTACCAGTGGGTGACGGCGCAATCCAGCTACGGCGTCTGGCTGATGGCGTTCAACGAAGCGATGAGCTGGGTCTACCTGCTCCTGGGCAGCCTGCTGCCGTTGGGGCTGGTGCTGCTCGGCAGCCGGGTGAACTCGCCGCGCCTGGCCGAAGGGGAAGAAGCCCGCGTCGCTGCCTGGCAGGTCGCCCTGGGCGCCGCGCTGTGTTTCGCCACGCTGTGCTTCAAGCTGATGCAGTTCCTTCCCTACGCCCTGCTGCGCTACGACGAGCCTTGGCTATACGGCCTGTACCTGAGCGGCGTGGCGTTGCCCGCGGCGCTGCTCTTCGGTGCCGTCTGCACGCGCCTGCCGGCGCGCCTGCAGCGCTTCGCCGCCGGCCGCGCGCTGCTGCTCGCGGTGGTCGCCATGCTGCTCTGGAGCGTGGCGCTGCTGGCGGTCGGCGGGGGGCTGGCGCTGCTGATGATCCTCGGCCTGGCGCCCGCTGGCATCGGCTATACGCTGCTGGTGGCGCTGCTCGGCGTCGGCCTGTTGGCGCTGCTCTGGCCGATCGGCCGGCTGGCCACGCGCTGGTGCTACGCCGACCAGCTCGCCGCCTGAGCAGGCGTCAGGGCGCTGCGGCGGCCAGCCGCTGCAACGCCGCCTGGCGCTCTGCCAGGGGGAGCTGGCCAAGGGCACGGACCCGCGCATAGAACGCCGGCCAGTTGCCGCCGACCTGGCGGAACAGCGCGGCGAACGCCGCCACCCATTGGTCGTAGAGGCCGAAGGGAAGCAGCTTGGCATTGTTGAACGGCGCGTCGATCCAGGCCTTGAACGGCGACTCGCCGCCCCATTCGCGCTGGCTCAGCGCCGTATACTCGCGGCGCAGGCGCTGGAATTCGGCAGCCTTGCCGGCACGCTTGGCGGCATCGTCCAACGGCCCGGCATAGAGTGCTTCGAGGCGCGCACGACTGGCCAGGACCAGCGCGGTGAACTGCTCGCGGCGCTTCTCCTCGCGGCCGTCCGCCGGCGGCAGTCCACGATACTCGCGCCACTGGCGGGTACCTTCCTGTTCGACGAAGGTGGCGAAGGATTCGTTGAAGGCGGTGTCGTCGCGCAGGTAGAACTTCTGGTGCGCCAGTTCGTGAAAGATCAAGGTCGCCAGCCGTTCGTCGTCCCAGCGCAGCATGCTGCTGAGGATCGGATCGTCGAACCAGCCGAGGGTCGAGTAGGCCTGCACCCCGCCGACGTAAACGTCGTCGCCGAGCGCCCGCTGGCGCGCCGCCTCGGCGCGCGCGGCGGCCTCGCTGTAGTAGCCGCGGTAGGCCACGCAGCCGGCGATGGGGAAGCAATGGGTGACCGGCTGCAGCGACAGCTCCGGGGTGGCGAACACGTTCCATACCACGTAGGGCCGGCCGATATCGGCGTACAGGCGATAGCTGCGGTTGTCCGGCAGGCCGAGGCGTTCGCTGGCGAATTGCCGGGCCTTTTCCGCCTTCGCCAGGCGTTCGCGCAAGCGCGCGTCGCGCTGCGGGTCGGCGATCACCGCGGCGGCCGGCTCGCGGGCGCGCAGCAGGGCGAACTGGCCGCTGGCCAGTTGCCCGTAGTAGGAGACGGTCGAGCAACCGCTCAGCGCCAACAGCGCCAGGCAGGGAACCCAACGGGGCAGTCGAAGGTCAGCAAGCGGATGGCGAAGGCGGCGTGGCATGGGCGGAACATAGCACAGCACGCGGACCGCCCGCCGCCCTACCAGCACCGGTCCGCGATCCGGCGAGGCGGAGGAACGCAAGGCGTTTTTCCAAGGCGCGACGGATGGCGGCCGGGTTAAAGGAGCTTCGGAGTCTTCTATGCGTACGCTGCTGCTTGCCGGTGGCCTGCTCGTCCTGAGCGGCTGCTCACTGCTGATGCCCACCCCCGACCCGAACCGCGCCTGGGTCGACCTCGATACCCAGCCCGACGCCGATCTCGCCGCCGTGGAAGTCGACGACAAGAGCTGGGACCGCACGCGCTACTTCGAGGTCGATCCCGGCACCCGCGAACTCACGGTGCGCTACCAGTTCACCGTCGACCCGACCAACATCGGCCCCGTGGACAGCCCGCTCTGGCGCGATTGCCAGCTCAACCTCAAGTTCAAGGACTTCAGCGCCGGCCAGCGCTACCGCCTGGAGGCCGGGCACATCGGCTTCCGTCCCTGGGCGAAGCTCTACGACCAGGACAACAGGGAATTGGCGCGCGGCCGCGAGGGGCGCTGCGCGAAGGTCTGAACGGCGCAAGGCGAGGGCGCTATGCTAGGAGCTGAACGCCCTCCGGAGCCCGCCCCATGCGTCCACTCACCCGTCTCGTCCCGCTCGCGCTGCTGCTCCTCGCCGGCTGCGCCGGACCGCTGCCGCAGCCGGACCCGCAGATGGCCTGGGTCGAGCTGCGCAGCGCGCCGGCCAACACCCTGCTGGCCGAGCGCCTGGACGGCGAGCGGTTGAGCGACGGGCGCTACTTCCAGGTCACTCCGGGACGCCATGTGCTGGAGGTGCGCTTCCAGTACGAACTCTATGGCGGTTCCGGCGGCGGGGGCGGCGGCTTCGGCGAGCCGGTGCAGATCAACTGCTACCAGCAGGTGGTCTATGACGGCTTCGAGGCGGGCCGGCGCTATCGCCTGGAGGTGCGCCCGCAATTGCGCAGGGCGCTGGCGCTACTGAGCGACGAGCGTGGCGAGGTGGTCGCCCGTTCGAACTTCCAGACCAGCCGCTGCCCGCCGTACTGAAACGCAGCGGCTCAGTCGTCGTTCTTCTGGTAGATGATCTTCTTGGTGCCGTTCTCGCAACTGCCGACCACCATGTTCGGGTCGCTGACTTCGTCGTTGCGCACGATCTCCAGGGTGTAGGAGGTCACCCCGGCCGACTGGATCTTGGTCTCGATCTCCGCCTTGAGTTCCTCGCACGGCTTCGGCGCGGCCAGCGCCGTGGCGCTGAACAGCAAGGTGGCAATCCCCAGCCCGATGGTTTTCATGACCCGTCACTCCTCGTCGATGCCTGGCAGCCGAGTGCTGCGCAGCGCATCCTGCCGCATTCGACTGCGGCAGGCCAGGGCCAGTTCGCCGGGCTGGGGAAGCGTTCCGCTCAGCCGTCGAGGCTGGCGTCCAGGCTGATCTTCGCGTTGAGCACCTTGGATACCGGGCAACCGGCCTTGGCCTTGTTGGCGATCTGCTCGAAGGTCTGCGCGTCCGCCCCCGGCACGCGCGCCCTGAGCACCAGGTGCACGGCAGTGATGGCGAAACCGTCGGACTGCTTGTCGAGGGTGACCTCGGCGCGGGTCTCGATACGTTCGGCGGTCAGGCCGGCCTCGCCGAGCATCATCGACAGGGCCATGCTGAAGCAGCCGGCGTGGGCCGCGCCGATCAGCTCTTCCGGGTTGGTTCCCGGTGCGCCCTCGAAGCGGGTATTGAAGCCATAGGGGTTGTCCTTGAGCGCGCCGCTTTCGGTGGAAAGGGTGCCCTTGCCGTCTTTCAGGCCGCCTTGCCAGACCGCCGATGCCGTCTTCTTCATGTCGACTCCTCCGGAGCTGTGGATGGACATCCGCTCGCGTCGGCGAGCGGGCATGTCTACATGGGAGGACGACGCAGCCGGACAAGTTCAGTCCGCTTGCGCGGCGGCGGGATTCAGGCGCAACCGTCGATGCGGCAGAGCGGCGCCGCGGCCCCGCCCAAGGCACCGCTGCCGCCGGCAAGGCGCAGCTGCGTTTCGAGGAAAGCCCGCCAGTCGTCCGGCTGGCCGAGGTAGCGCCCGGTGTCGAGCACCTGCAGGCGGCCGTCGCGCTCCAGGGCGAAGGTCGGGAAGCCAGCGGCGCCGAGACGGTTCATCAGCCGCCGACTGTCGGCGAAGTGCGCGCGCAGCGGCTCGCCGGAGCAGGCGTCGAACGCCTCGGCGAAGCCCTCGCCAAGCCCCAGTTCGGCACCCAGCTCGAGCAGCACCGGACGCTCGGCGATACGCCGGCCCTCGACGTAGTGGGCACGCTGGATCCGCGCCAGCATCGCCGCGCCGAGGCCGTCGAGCGCTTCGGCGGCAAGCACGGCGGCGGTCGGCGGGGCCGAGTCGAATACCGCGCTGGTGTCGCGCAGCAGGCCGTCGAAGTAGTCCTTGCCGAACGGCTGGCCGGTCAGTTGGGCGATCCGCAGGTCATGGGGCATCACGTAGTGGCGCAGACCGGCGCCGACCGGCTGGCGGTTGGCATCGGTCATCATGCCGCCGCCATGCAGGCGTACGTCCAGACCCGTCACCTCGCGGGCGGCGGCGAGCAGCGGCGAGGCGCCGTAGCACCAGCCGCAGAGCGGATCGTAGAGGTAATGCAGGGTGAGGTCGTTCATCTCGGTCTCCACGAGACGCCCCGCAGGGGACGCCTCGATCAGCGGCTATCGGCGGGCGCGGCTCAGGGCCACTGCATCTCGCCCTTGAGCACCTTGGCGCTCAGCTCCAGGCCTTCCTCGCCCGGCAGGTTCGGGTAGCGGCGCTTCATCGCCTCGACCAGCGCGGCGGAATCCCTGGCCTTGGGCAGTTCGGCTTCCAGGGCCTTCAGGTAGTCTCGGGTGAAGCGCACGCCGTCCAGGCCCTTCGGCTCCTCGCCGGTGAAATGGCCGGGCACCACGCGCCGCGGTTGCAGCGCCTCGATCCGGTCGAGCATCGCCACCCAGGCCTGGCGCGAGGCCTGGGTCTGGGTATCGGCGGTCCAGACGTGCGAACCGGATTCCACCAGCACGCCACCAACCACCGTCTTCAGCGACGGAATCCACAGCACCGTGCGGTCCGGGCTCGGCCCCTTCAGGTCGACCACCTTCAGGGCATGGCCTTCCAGCTTCAACTGGTCGCCCTTCAGCGGCTCCGGCACCACCAGCGACGTCGGCGCGTTGTCCTTGAGGATCGGCCCCCAGTAGGCCAGCTTGGCGTCCTTGGTCGCCTGGATGTGTGCGACGGTCTGCGCCGTCGCGAGGATCTTCGCCTCGGGGAAGGCGGCCTTCAGCACGTCGAGGCCGAAGTAGAAGTCCGGGTCGCCGTGGCTGATGTAGATAGTGCTGAGGGTCTTGCCGCTGGCCTGGATACGCTTGACCAGTTGCTCGGCGTCGGCGCGGGAGAACTGCGCGTCGATCAGCATCGCCTCGCGCTGGCCCACCAGCAGTTCCGAGGACACGGCGAAGATCGCCTTCTCGCCGGGGTTGTAGACCTCCAGCCGCAGCGGTTCGGCGCTGGCGGCGAAGACGCCGGCGGCACCCAGCAGGGCGGCGGCGGCGAACAGGGAACGAAGCAATCCATGGCGCGACATGAGCGGTTCTCCAGGCAGTGGGATCAGAGGCTTGCCATGTTAGTTGCTTGAAAGCGCGCAAAAAGCCCCGCAATAATCACAGCTTTGTTGCATGGATCGAGCGAATCATGGACCGCCTGACCGCCACCCGCGTCTTCGTCGAGGTCATCGACAGCGGCAGCCAGACCGCCGCCGCCGAGCGTCTGGACATGTCCCGGGCGATGGTCTCGCGCTACCTCGCCGAGTTGGAGGAGTGGGTCGGCGCACGCCTGCTGCACCGCAGCACCCGCCGCCTGAGCCTGACCGACGCCGGCGCGGAGCTGTTGCCGCAGTGCCGCGAGATGCTCGCCGTGGCCGACGCCATGCAGGCCACCGGCCAGACCCGCCGCGACAGCCCGCGCGGCACCCTGCGCATCACCAGCAGCCTGTCCTTCGCCCAGGCCTGGCTGACCCGTGCCGCCGCCGCCTTCGTCGAGCGCTACCCGGGCACCGCCATCGACCTGCAGGTCAACAGCCAGGTGGTCAACCTGGTGGAGGAGCGCATCGACCTGGCCCTGCGCATCGCCAACCAGCTCGACCCCAACCTGATCGCCCGCCGCCTCGGCGAATGCCGCTCGGTGATCTGCGCCGCGCCGGACTACCTGCGCGGCCACGGCACCCCGCGGCGCCCGGAGGACCTGGCGCTGCACAACTGCCTGACCTACTCCTACTTCGGCCGCAGTCTCTGGCAGTTCGAGCGCGACGGCGAGCCGACCAGCGTGCCGGTGGGTGGCAGTCTCAGCGCCAACGAATCCACCGTGCTGCTGGAGGCCGCCGCCGCCGGTGCCGGGATCAGCCAGCAGCCGCTGTACTCGGCAGCCCCGCTGATCCGTAGCGGACGCCTGGTGGCGCTGCTGCCGGAGTGGTCGCCGCAGGTGCTCGGCATCCACGCGGTGTACGCCTCGCGCCGGCAGATGCCGCCGGCGCTGCGGGCGCTGCTGGACTTCCTGGTCGAACGGATGGCGGCCGATCCGCACTGGGACGAGGCGGGCCCCCTGGCGCTGGCGTGAAAGCCGGGTAGACTGCTGGACGCGCCGCCTTCGACGCACCTTTATCCCCTGTCTGGAGCACGTCCATGTCCCTGTCGATCTACCAGGCTTCGATCCCGACCTTCCTGCGCACTCTCGGCAACCTCTCGGCGATCCTGAAGAAAGCCGCCGCCCACGCCGAAGCGAAGAACATCGATCCGCGCATCTTCATCGACGCCCGGCTGGCGCCGGACATGTTCCCCCTGGCGCGCCAGGTGCAGATCGCCAGCGACGCCGCCAAGGGCGCCGGCGCGCGGCTGGCCGGGCTGGAAGTGCCGAGCTACGCGGATACGGAAACCACCTTCGACGAACTCCAGGCACGCATCGCCCGCACCGTCGAGTTCCTCGAGGGCATCCGCGAGGAACAACTGGACGGCGCCGAAGAGCGCAACGTGACCCTCAAGGTGCGCGGCCAGGAGATCAGCTTCAACGGCCGCGACTTCCTCTTCGGCTTCGCCCTGCCCAACTTCTTCTTCCACGTCACCACCGCCTACGCCATCCTCCGCCACAACGGCGTCGAACTGGGCAAGATGGACTTCCTCGGCGGCGCCTGAGGTTCCCGCGCCGGGATGGCACGCACAAGGACCATGGAATGGATCGGAAAACCCTCGACGACACCAGCAAGTTCCTCAGCTATGTCCTTCGCCACCAGCCCGAGGCCATCGGCCTGAAGCTGGACGGCGAAGGCTGGGCCGACATCGACGCCCTGATCGCCGGCGCGGCGCGGGACGGCCGCGCCCTCGACCGCGCGCTGCTCGGCGCGGTGGTCGAGAACAACGACAAGAAGCGCTTCGCCCTCTCCGCCGATGGCCAGCGCATCCGCGCCGTGCAAGGCCACTCGCATGCCGCGGTGGCCATCGCCTACGCCCCCGCGGTCCCGCCCGCAGTGCTCTACCACGGCACCGCCAGCCGCTTCCTCGACTCCATCCGCGAGCGCGGCCTGGTCCCCGGCAGCCGCCACCACGTCCATCTCTCCGCCCGCCGCGCCACCGCCTTGGAAGTCGGCCGCCGCTACGGCAGCCCGGTTCTGCTGGAAATCGACGCGCGCGACATGCATCTGGCCGGGCACCTATTCCACCAGGCGGAGAACGGCGTCTGGCTGACCGAGCGGGTACCCGTGCGGTTCATCCGCGAGGCTTGAGAAGGCATCGCCTCTCATCGGGAAGTCGTAGGGCGCATAACGCGCAGCGTTATCCGCCGATGCGCCGAGGCTAAAAGGAGAAAGCCGCCGCCTGCGATGAACCAACCGCCTCCTTGATGGCCCGCTGCCGCCTAGCAGAAGCGGCAGTGGAGCAGGCGGTGAAAGCCGGCTTGACTGAGGAAAAACACCGACAAGCGCAGGACGCCCGATGGACCTTCGCCCCAGCCACGTGCATGTGTTCCCACCCAGCCGCGACCTCCCGGCCGCAACCAGTCCGCACCGCGAAACCCTGCTGCGCAGCGGCTGCGCCTGGAACGGCTCGCTCTACCTCGGCTATCCCCTCGGCCAGCCGCAGCTCACCGTGCAGCGCCTGAGCCTGGCCGCCCACGAACGCCTGGACTGGCAGGTCCATCCGATGCCCAGCGCGCTTTACGTGCTCAAGGGCGAACTGCGCCTGGAGACCCGCGACGGAGCCCAGAGCACGCGGGTGCTGGAAGGCGAGGCGGCGGGTTGCCTGATGAACATCATCCATCGCCTGATAGCCGGGGCCGAACCGGTGGAAGCCCTGCTGTTCCATGCCGGCGTGGAAGGCATGCCGGTGGGGCTCGGCGAACGCGGCGAAATGCCCGACGCCTGAAGACGCCGGCGGGCCGGACAGCAGCCCGAACCCGCCACGCCCCGCGTCACGCTCAGGCGGAGAGCCCGTACAACCTGAGCCAGCCTTCCAGCGCCAGCGCGGTCTCCAGGTTGTGGCGGCTCACCTGGGTGTTGAAGTACCCCTCCGGATGCTCCAGTTCGGCGGCCAGGAACTCTCGCGAAACGATGCCGAACACCGGGTTCGCCGCGTCCTCCAGCAGACGCCGCACGCTCCCGCGCAGGAAACGCTCGTAGCCGAGGTTGGCAGAAGTCGGATAAGGGCTCTTGCGGCGCTTGAGCACGGCTTCCGGGACATAGTCGGCGCAGGCCCGCTTGAGCAGCCACTTCTCCTCGCCGTCCCGGCTCTTGATCGACCAGGGCACGTTGTAGACGTACTCCACCAGCTCATGGTCGGTGTAGGGCACCCGCACCTCCAGGCCGTTGCACATGCTCAGGCGATCCTTGCGTTCGAGCAGCAGCACCATCCAGCGCTTCAGATGCAGGTGGCTGAACTCGCGCATCCGCCGCTCCTCCGGGCTGTCGCCGGCCAGGTGTTCGACCTGGCGCAGCCCATCGTCGTAGCTGGCCTGCTGGTACTGGAGGAGATCGCAGCGGCGGTTGAAACCGGCGTCGATGAAGCCGGCTGGCAGGCGCACCCTGGAGGCCCAGGGGAAGCGCGCCGCAGCCACCGCCTGCGGATCGCGGAACCAGCCGTAGCCACCGAACAGCTCGTCGGCGCCTTCGCCGGAGATGGCCACCGTGGAATGCCGGCGGATCTCGCCGAACATCAGGTGCAGCGAGGTATCCATGTCGCCGAAGGTGAAAGGTACGTCCTTGGCCCGGAATACCTCTTCGCGCGCTCGCTCGCAGACCAGTTCGGCATTGTCGATGAGCACGGTGCGGTGACGGCTGCCGATGTACTGCGCGGCCAGCAGGGCGAACGGCTGGTCCTGGTCGGGACGCAGGTCGTCGCTGCGGAACTGCTCGGCCTGGCCGACGAAGTCCACCGAGAACGAATTGATGTCGCCGCCGTGCTCCGCCTTCGCGATGCGCTGGGCGATGCCGGTCAGGGCGGTCGAATCGAGCCCGCCCGATAGCAGCGAACACACCGGAACGTCGGCGTGCAATTGCGACCCCAGGGCGCGGGTGACCAGTTCGCGGGTGCGCTGCACGGTGCTCTGCAGGTCGTCGGCATGCTCCTGGCGGCGCACCTCCCAATAGCGGCGCAACTTCGCCTGGGAATTGGGACGCCAGGACAGCAGGTGGCCGGGCAGCAATTCCTGGACCTCGCGGAATGGCGTCTGCGAAGTGCCCCGGGACAGCGTCAGGAGGTCGACCAGGCCGACCGCGTCGAGCCTGGCGGCGAATTCCGGATGCGCCAGGATGGACTTGATCTCCGAGCCGAACAGCAGTCCCTCGCGGTGCCGCGCGTAATACAGCGGCTTGATGCCCAAGCGGTCGCGCACCAGCAGCAGGTGGCCGTCGCGGCCATCGAAGACGGCGAAGGCGAACATCCCGGTCAGGTACTCGCAACAACGCTCGCCCCATTGCAGATAGGCGTGCAGGACCACCTCGGTATCGCTGCGGGTGCGGAACTCATGTCCGGCCCGGCGCAACCGCTCGCGCAGGGCATCGTGGTTGTACACCTCGCCGGTATAGACGAGGGTGACCTCCTGGCCGGTGGGAAAGCGATAGGACATCGGCTGCACGCCGCCGCTGAGGTCGATGACCGCCAGCCGCCGGTGACCCAGCAGGGCGTTGCGGTGCTTCCAGATGCCCTCGGCATCCGGCCCGCGCAAGGCGAGCGTATCGGTCATGGCGAAGATCGCCGGAAATTCGTCGTCGAGCTTGCGCGTGTAATCCACCCAACCCGCGAGACCGCACATAGGGAAACTCCTCTAATTGATGTTTTATCGGGAAACTCATCCAGAGAACATGCTGAAAACATCCGTGCGGCCGGCCAGATTGCCGGCGTACGAATGCTTCGCCCAAGGCGGTCGATGTATGAGCTTTTCGAGGACCTGAAGATAAGCAGTTTCGGCAGGCCTGCGCCTAAGGAAGGCCAATGATAGAACAGGAAAAAACGTGGCCGAGTTAATTAATATTCATCTAACTCTGGTAGCTGTTTTTAAAAAAACAAAGGGAAAACAATAATTTACAAAATTACTGAAATATCCTGAAACATCATTAGGCGGTTCTACAACCAGATATTACAGGGTCGTTCATGGATCTTTCCAAAGACTTAGAAAGCGAACTCAATTAAACTTATAATTGCTTTACGGCAATCATATTGATAGCCAACTAAACAAATGACTACAACAAACTCAAAGCGTACAACTATTGAATATAAGAGTTGTCCACCGACGCTGATTTCGTGGCAACGTTCGACACGCGACGATGGACGAGCGGGAAAAGTAGGGCGGCGCGGGGAATGGAGAATTAAAGCAGGCAACTTCGAGCGATCCATCCGGAAGCGGGCCCGCTGCACCGGGCCCGCCAGACGACCTACCTCAAGGGCATTCGCAGGTCGACGGACCGAACACCGGCCCGCTGCACGGGTCCTCGGATGGGCCGAAAACCGGGCACGCGGCCTGGGCGGTAAGAGAGAAGCTACAGAGCAGGAACACAGCCAACAGTACTTTCTTCATTTGCAACCTCCTGGTTGGTAATCGAACGCTCCCTGTCCCTGGTCGAGGGTACAGTCGGTCATCACGGGCACTCGCAGACGGTCGGTCCCAGCACCGGGCCCGCGCAGGGATCTTCCCCCGGCCCGAGCACCGCGCAGTCCGCCTGCGCCGTGAGCGAGAACATCCACAGCAGCAGCGAAGCCGCCAGCATCTTCCTTTTCATCTGACCTCCTTGGTCGAAACAGCGATCAACGATCCGTGTCCTTCTCCGAAAACAAGGGCATTTGCCTGCAGAAGGACCGAACGCCCGTCCGCTCGCGGCGCACCGCAAGACTCGCCGGCGAGCCGCCGGACCCCGGAGAGCAAAGACCAGCCCGAGCGAACGCGCCAGTGCGGTGGATTGCCGCAGCGCCAGCGAAAGTACCGGGGCAGGGGGCTTCGGCACCGGTTCGCCATCAACTTTTCCTATCCCCGGCGGCCACATAAATTCGTTGGACGCCCCGCGCCGGCGCCTCCAAGAATGCCGCACGGGTGCGAAGTCCGGCCGTGCACCCACCGACGCCCCAAAACAGCAAGAACAACGATCGGTGCATCCATGGCAAAGGACCTGACTTTCCCAGACGCCTCCGCGTCGTCCCGCAACCCTCCCTCCGCGCGCCTCCGTCTACCGGCGACACGCGCCCCCTAGCACCGCCCTCCCGTCCGCCACCGCAGCAACCCGCGACGCACCTTGCGTCGGTCCCGGCCCCCGCCGCCGGCGGGCGCCGCTCGCCCGCGCTCCG
>NZ_KV828517.1:51613-60256 GCF_001836405.1 Pseudomonas sp. HMSC057H01
CCCCGCC
The DNA here is from genome assembly GCF_001836405.1 of Pseudomonas sp. HMSC057H01. Classification (NCBI taxonomy): domain Bacteria; kingdom Pseudomonadati; phylum Pseudomonadota; class Gammaproteobacteria; order Pseudomonadales; family Pseudomonadaceae; genus Pseudomonas; species Pseudomonas sp. HMSC057H01. Next base: position 51,621 of record NZ_KV828517.1, read on the forward strand.
GCACCGATCGACCCATGAACCGAACAAGAACAGGAGTCCACCCGATGCGCTACGCCCGTCACGCAAGCCGATACTCCCTCTTCACCCTGGCCGTCTCGGCAGCCCTGCTGCCCGGCGCCGGCTGGGCCGCCAACGGCGACCTCGCCGGCGCCCGCAAGCCGCCCAGCGTCGCCTGCTCCTGGAACCGCGAGGCAGCGTTGTCCTACGAGGAGCGCCGGCTCGACACGCCGCTGCCGTTCAGCGGCGCCAACGTCGTCACCCACGACCAGACGCCGCTGGCCGAGCGCATCGTCAAGGGCGCCGGCTTCGACGGCTTCGAACCGGCCTTCGCCAAGCGCCTGTGCGCCGCCGACGGCCGCACCCCGGTCACCAGCTACGCCAAGGCACTGAAGCTGGTCACCGAAGAGGGCCGCGCGCTGTGGCGCGCCGCCGTCGACCGGGCCCAGGGGCGCCGTGCCATTCCCGCCGGCGCGCTGCCGGCCAGCGATGACCGCATGCTCTACTGGACGCGCCTCTACATGACCCGCACCCTGCGCCAATGGGCGCCCTCCTTCCGCCTCGGCAAGGCCCAGGCCCAGGCGCTGCAATGGCGCTTCGAACGCGCCTCGCGCGGACAGTTGGACATCGACCTGCCGCGCCGCTACGCCGCCGACGGCTCGCGCTACCGGCGGATGATCATCAGCGGCTTCGACGTCTTCACCCTGGGCACTCCCGGGACGGCGAACACCGGCCTGCGCAACGGCAACCCCTCGGGCGCCACCGCCCTTGCGCTGGACGGCCGCGAGTTCAGGCTGGCCGACGGCAGCCTGCTGCGTATCGAGGCCTACCTGTTGCCGGTCAGCTACGACCCGTTCAACCGCGGCATGCAGGAAGACACCCTGGGCCCCTGGTTCCGCCCCGGCCCGCGCCGGGTCGACGCCTCCGTCACCATCAGCCAGGGCGGCGCCAACCAGTTCTGGCTGGAGGCCTGGAACGGCCGCTTCCACGGCTCCTCCGCCGGCAACGACGGCATCGTCTACTGCCCCGCCGACAGCGCTTTGCCCAACTACGTGCTTCCCCTGGGCAGCGTGACCAATCCCGGCACCGCGCCGATTTCCCTGCGCGGCTCCGGCTGCAATATCAACCCGCCGCGCCGCTGGCTCGGCTACGACAGCGCCAGCCGCTGGCGGCAGAACCTGCCGGCGCAGTTCTCCAAGGCCTCGCTGCCGGTCCGCCAGTTGCTCGCCGCCGATACCTGGCGCGGCATCGAGCGGCCGCCGGGCGCTACCAGCCAGGCCGCGGAAGGCTTCGACGTCACCTGGCACACCAACTACGACTTCTTCCCCGATTGCGCCAACCCGCGCACCGAAAACGTGCCGACCAACGGGGTGATGAACGCCATGCCCGATCCCTCCCTGGTGCTCCCGCCGAACCGACGGATCTGCGCGCGCAACGGCGGTGGCGGCGACTACCTGTCCAACGAGAGCGCCTACCGCAACACGGTGCTGCGCGACGCGTTCCGCCTGGAGATTCCCGCCGGGCACATCCATGTCCCGGTGATGAACAACTACTACACCGGCGTACCGGCGAGCGGCGGCGGCGCGCGCAACGACAACGCCATCAGCGACGCCCGCTACGAGGCCTACCGCAGCGCCATCGTGGCGCAGACCCGGGCGCTGCTGGTGGGCGTCGGCAACGCCCTGGCGCAGGGGGCGCAAGCGGACTAGTCCTCGCCAGGCGCAAGGCCCTCGCGACCTATCGCTTCGCCGCGGAGCCAAACTGCCGCCGACGCAGGCCAACTGGACCGTAGCCCGTCGCTTCAGCCTCTACTGAATCGAAAAAGGCGGCACGCGGGGAAACCTCGGACTCACGACCCGGAGCTTTCCCAGGCCCGCGCCGGAACGGTAGGGCAGAGTCGAAGAGTGCGAACGCCGATGATGGAGACAACCGCCATCGCCCGCATCACCGGGGCGGTGGCAAGGATTTCCCCTGACTTGGAGAGTTTTCCATGAGCTTCGCGCAGAATCTCCTACGCCTACGCCAGCAGAACGCCCTGACCCAACGGCAGATGGCCGAGCGACTGGGCGTCACCGTGAGCCAGTTGCGGCACTTCGAAACCAAGGGCGGGCACCCGTCGCTGGTGGTGCTGCAAACCATCGCCGGACGTTTCGCGGTGCCCCTCGACTGGCTGGTCTGCGAGCGCAGCGAGCGGCAGGCGCTACCGGAAGACCTGCGCCTGCAGTTCGAGGCCATCGGCCGCCTGCGGCTGGACGAGCGGCGCGCCATCCGGGCGTTGCTCGACGACCTGATCCGCCAGTACATGGCCAAGCGCAACGCAGCGGCCAAGCCCCTCCCGGCGGCTTGCGCCGAGGCCACGGAGACGTCCCCGTAGCCCCGGCGCACGGCTCAGTCGCTGCCGTACCTCGGCGAGCGCGGGCCGTACAACAGTCCGCCCGGCTGGCCGGCTGAGAGCAAGCGCGCACTGGTCATCCCGGCGATCGGATAACCGGCGTCCTCCACCGAACTGTTGATGATCTGCTTGACCGCCGCGGTGATCAGCATGCCCACCAGGCCGCCGTTGTTGCCGCCGTTGCCTTCCTCGCTGGAGGCGGTCGCCGAGCCGGTCCACAGGGTGGTGCCGGATCGCAGGTCGACCAGCTTGGCGCTGGCGGTGACGATGGTCGCGCTGCTGATCACCATGTAGCGCGTGCCGTAGTCGCTCACCGTGACGTACAGCGCCGCGTCGGCGCCATAGATCTCGCGCAGCTTGGCCGGGGACACCTGGTGCACGTCGCCGGCGCTGGTCAGGCCGTTCTGGCGGAAGGTCTCGTCGGCCAGCGCCACCGGCACCACGTAGTAGCCGGCCTCGGCCAGCGGGAAGGTGACCTGCGAGAGCATGCTGTAGGTCGCCTTCACGTCGGGCGACTCGTTCAGCGGCGGCAGGACCAGGATCGAGCGCGGCTTGGCCTGCTTGAACGCCGAGTAGTCGACGCTCTTGGTCGGCGCGCAGCCGCCGAGCAGGGCCAGCAGGGTGAAACCGGCCACCAGGCCGGATAGTCGGGCGAGTTTCAACGGGCACCTCCACGGGCGTTGTTCAGGAGGAAGTCCATGTAGGTCGCCGACTCGGGAAACAGCGCCTTCTCGGTCTCGAACTCGCGGACCATCTGGTCGTCCTTGCCGATGCTGGAATAGAGCAGCCCCAGCTGGGCGTGGTAGCCCGGCGGCACCGCGCCGTTCTTCGCCCGGATCTTCTCGAGGTCGGCTTCCAGCGCCTGCGCCTGGGCCTCCTTGGATTCACCCTTGAAGTATTCGTGGACCTGGGCCTGGTAGCCCTCCCACTGGTACAGCGTCTTCGGTCCGCTGCACCCGGCCAGCGCCATGCTCCCCAGCAGCGCCGCCGTCCATGTGATCGTCTTGCTCATGTGTGCCGTGATTCCCTGGTTTCTGGTGGATTATTGGTTCTGTGGCTTCCAGGCGCCGCTATCGACCGCGTTGACCAACTTGTTCACCGCCTCGCGCATGGCCAGGTCGAGGACCTTGCCGTTGAGGGTCGAGTCGTAGCTGGCGGTGCCGCCGAAGCCAATCACCTCGCGGTTGGACAGGGCGTACTCGCCAGCGCCCTGGGTCGAATAGACGACCTCCGAGGTAGAGATGTTGACGATGTTCAGCGCCACCTTGGCGTAGGCGATCTGCGACTTGCCGCGGCCGAGGATGCCGAACAGCTGGCGGTCGCCGACTTCCTTGCGGCCGAACTCGGTGACGTCGCCGGTCACCACGTAGTCGGCACCCTTCAGGCGCTGGGCCTGGCCCTTGATCGCCGCTTCCTGCTGGATCTCGCTCATGTTGTCGCGGTCCAGCACGTTGAAGCGATTGGTCTGCTGCAGGTGGGTGATGAGAATGGTCTTGGCCTGGCCGCCGAGGCGGTCGACGCCATCGGAAAAGATCCCGCGCATGTAGCTGGAGCGGTTGTCGAACTTGCCTACCGCAATCGGCGAACGCACGCCGCTGTAGGGTCGGTTGACGCTCTCAACCTGCTGTACCGGCAATGCGGTGGAGGTCTCGGTGGCGCAGCCCGCCAGGCCGGCCAGGGTGGCGACGGCGAGGAGCGGCAGTAGTGCTTTGTTGGCGCTGTGACTCATGGGGTTCTCCTGGAAAAAAACGCTATCGACGCGGAGCGGCTTCTAGCCGACCCGTGTGCGGAAAAGAGGGCGTAGTGAAAATCGAGGAAGGCCAGGCGGCACGGCGGCGCGCCAAGGCGAGGGGCGAAATGGGGTGGCCACGTTTTCTTTCCTTGAAATACGAATGCGTCGATCAACCGGCGCTCCCGGCCGGCCTTTGGAAATCCGAAAGAATCGTGCGGGAAGCGATGCACGAACCGTATGAGCCATCAATAGGCCATCTCGGTGGGCGGCAAAGTTACCACAGTTATTCCGATCGTTTCGTTATGCAGGAAGCATACTCGGGGAATTCTGACTGCGTCTCGTTCGCAGGATCGAGGTGGGATGCCAGGCGCCGGTGTCCGCCACCAACCGGTGGCAGCCAGGCAGGCCTCCTTGCCGCCCATTGCGCCCGACGCTGTACGGCGCAAATGAAAACGGACACCCCTTGGGAGTGTCCGTCTCTGCCGTCGACCGGTCAGGCCAGGTCGAGGCCGCGCATTCTCAGGCGCAGGTCCTGTTCTTAGGGCTTGCCTGAACGATCCGTCCCGGTTGCCAGGTCCAGGGCATCGAGCAGTCCCTCGCCGTGGCCGCTCCGTTCCCCCAGCGTGGCCTCTTCGAGCACCCGACGGGTCACACCCTGCCCATCCTTGGCGCTGAGCAGTACGCGCATGTCGGTCCCCTTGTCGTAGAGGATCTCCTGCTCATCGCCCTCGATCGATATCTCGCTGACATCGATCCCGGATCTGCCGAACAGGGTGGTTATCGTGCCCTGGCCCGCGAAGCTCCTGGCAACGCCGGGGTCCCGGGAGGTGGAGAGATAGCCGGCGTCGTGGCCGACCTGGCCCTCTTTCACCGCCTCGAAGGCATCCCTGCCCTGGGTGCCGCGGAAGGTCTTCACGACCTGTTCAGCCGGTCCGCTCTTTTCGAACGCGGCAGACATGCCCCGGTCGATCAACGCCTGGCCCGCATCCAGCTCCCGTCCCTGACGCAGGGAACGATTCAGGTGCTGGTACTCGCCGTTGGTATAGAGACCGAGCGCCATCACCTCGGCATCGCTGTACGGCCCGTCCGGGTGTTCGCCGAGGTACTGCTCCGCCTCCAGCCCGAAGTGCTCCACCAGGCCATCCGCCAGCGCCTTGTCGACAGGCTCGCCCTTTACCTCGCTCTCTACCGCGTGGCGCAACAGGGCGACCTTGTCCATTACCGCATGCAGTTGGACGGCGATTTCGCGCAGTTGCTCCGGGCTTGCGCTGAGTACATGCTGGCTGGCGGCACCGCCCGCGGTCCCCCACTGTTGCAGCGCGATCCCCCCAACGCTCTGTTCGAGCAGGCGGGCAGCCTGGGTACGGGAAGCCTCGATCCGGCTGCCATCGCGAATCCCGACCAGGGCGGTGGCCAGCGAGCGCAGGGCGCCGTCGCCGCTGGCCAGGCGCGTGTGATCCTTCGCCAGTCTCTCCTCTGTCAAAGTCGCCAGCTCGCTCGCCTTGCCAAGTCCGCCCAAGGTCAGGGGCAGTGCCTTTTGCAGCATCATCTGCTTGATCTCGGCGGCCGAGAGACTGGCGGCAGGCGGCGCGTCCTGACGGGAGAGCGGCGCCTGGGTGGCGGTGTGGGCACGGCTCCCCAGCAGTTTGCCCAGCCACTCGATGATCGCCACGAAGGGACGCGCGAGGGCAGCCCCCAGGCGGGAGAGCAGGCCCTCGCCCTTCGGTGCTTCCTGGCGCTGGGCCAGTTGTTGCGCCTCCCGGGGAGTGGCCACCTGGCGGGCCTCGACCTGTCCCAGGCGCCCGGCCACGGCCTGGCTCAACTCAGCCACGAAAGACGGGTTCTGCTGAGATGATTGAATATGCATGATGATTGACGTCTCCTGATGTTTCCCCGCCAGTCTAGGAACGAGGCGCCCCTCCGCCTATCAGGATTGGTCGTGGTTTTTTTACTGTTGGCGGCCGTCGGAGCACGCGGAAAGAAAACCGTCAGCGGCCGAAAAACAGCGGACTTTCCCTACGCCAGCTCCCGTGCGCCTACACCGGGGCGGAGAACCCGATGGATACCGGCGGCAGCGCCGGCCTCATGGCGGACGGCGTACCACCGTGCAGGCACCTCGGGGTCGTCTGCTGCTATGGTGCGCACAGGCACGTCGCCATCCTCTCTCCCGGCGAATGGAATCGAGCATGACGCTTTCCCTGGATCTGTTGTTGAGCCTGTGCACGGCCCTGGCCATCGGCCTTCTGATCGGCGCCGAGCGCGGCTGGCAAGAGCGCGACCACGAAGATGCGCGGCAGATCGCCGGAATCCGCACCTTCAGCCTGGCCGGCCTGCTCGGCGGCTTCGCCACCCTGCTCGCGGGCGAACTGGGCAGCGCAGTCTGGGTAGCCTTGCTGCTGGCCCTCGCGGCGCTGGCCGTGGCCGGCTACGTGAGCGACGTCAGGCGTGGCGGCGACCAGGGCATGACCACCGAGATCGCCCTACTGATGACCTTCCTCCTCGGCAGCCTCGCCCTCACCGAACAGCGCCTGCTGGCTGCCGCCGGCGGCATCGTGCTGACCCTGCTGCTGAGCCTCAAGGACAAGCTCCACGCCCTGCTGAAGCGCCTGACCGCCGAGGAACTGTCGGGCACCCTCAAGCTGCTGTTCATCTCCGTGGTCCTGCTGCCGGTGCTGCCCAACCAGGGCTACGGTCCCTGGGCGTTCTTCAATCCCTACCTGACCTGGTGGATGGTGGTGCTGATCGCCGCCCTCGGTTTCTCCGCCTACCTGGCCATCCGCCTGATCGGCTCGCGCAAGGGCCTGTTGCTGACCGCGGTGCTCGGCGGCCTGGTGTCCTCCACGGTGATGACCCTGACCCTGGCGCGCCTGCGCGAGCGCATGCCCGACGCCCTGTTGGCGTGCGCCCTGCTGGCGACCTCGGCGCTGATGTTCCCGCGCATCCTCGTCGAGATCGGCGCGATCCACCCGGCCTTGCTGAAGGAACTGGTCCTGCCATTCGCCGCCACCACCCTCGTCTACCTTGGCGGCACGCTGTTCCACGCCCTGCGCGGCGGCCGCGCCAGCCAGGAGGCGCCCGACGAGCCAGGCCTGCGCAACCCCTTCGAACTGCTCCCGGCCCTGCGCTTCGCCGCCCTGCTGAGCGCGATCCTGCTGTTGGTGGAGGTCGGCCGGCGGCTGTTCGGCGATGCCGGCATCTATGCGGTCGCGCTGCTCTCCGGCCTCGCCGACGTCGACGCGATCACCCTGTCCCTGGCCCGCGCGGCGCAGGGCGAACTCGATCCAGGCGTGGCCAGCCGCGGCATCGCCCTTGCCGCCCTGAGCAACAGCCTGGTCAAGGCCGGCCTGATCGTGCTGGTGGGCGGCAAGCGGCTGGCCCTGCAAACGCTACCCTTCAGCCTGGCGGGGCTGCTGGTAGGAGCGCTGCTGATCCTGCTGTGAGGCGCCGGGGAAACCTCGGAGCGCCGCTGGACGAACGCGACGACAACCGCCTGGCGCCCCGCATCAACCTGCGCGGCTACTGGCTGCAACGGCCGGGTTTCAAGGCCAAGGACCGGACCAGGACCCGGGTGAGGCAGGGCGGCCTGGCGATCACGGCGGAGCGAGGGGAGGGGACGCCTCCGCGCTGGACTGAGGCGTCTCTGCGACGTCGGAGACAAGGCGGTGGCTGGCTGAGCCAATCACCCTTTGCGGCGTGAAGAGCGCCTGGAACTAGCGGCACTCACCCCGCGCGGTCGCATCGACCACCCTGCCCGAGGCGTCGGCAAAGAACTCGTAGATGCAGGTGTAATAGCCGCTCTGGTTGGCCGTGCCGGTCTTCTGGTTCAGGACCGAGCTGTTGGGCGTATTGCCATGGCCCTGCTCGTAGTAGGTGTAGTCGTAGTCGTGGCTATAGTTCTCGTACTCCTTCCACACGTACTTCTGCCTGGCGGCATCCCCCGTCACACGTTCCGGCTCGCCGAAGCGCTTGATCACGTCCTGGATCGGCAAGCCGATCCAGGACTGCGCATCGCTACGCGCGCGACTGCCATAGGCCTCCATGACGCACCCCGACACGCTGATCGCAAGGGCCGCCAGGGCGGTGAGTCTCAGAGCCAGTACCGGCATATTTGCTTCTCCTTCCATGGCGGCCTGCCTACGCGGCATCCCGCTCCCTTTGCGCGGGTCGGTGTGCTGCGAATGGTAGGGGGCCGGGGCCCGCCCGTTCAACGGGAGACGGCGGTTTCCGGTGTACTAGTACATTGGGGCGCTGTGCGACGGGGCAGTAGAAAGGAGGGTCGGCAAGCCGCCAGGAGCAGATGGATATGGGTGGTTATTCAGCAAAATGCATGGAGCTTGTTATCGAAGGCATCCTCGAGGTCCCGTAGATCGGAGAGGTAACGCTGGTAGTCCTCGTCCTCGGCGAATACCACTTGCCGATTGTGTCCCCGCTGGACCATGTGAAGCGGATAATTCGGTAAACCACTCGCCCTTGCCTAGGCATCGCGGAGCCTCCTTACGGCGTCTGCACTGGAGC
>NZ_KV828518.1:0-370 GCF_001836405.1 Pseudomonas sp. HMSC057H01
AGGGCGCCGGCCTTGTCGCTGTCGGCCTGCCGCAGCGGCCCCGGCAACAGCGGCGCCGCGCCGCTGCCGTTGCCCGGGCTGCCGCCGGAGTTGACCCGGACGTTGGCCCCGGAGAGGGTCACGCCGCTGGCGTCGAGCTTGAGGAAGCTGCCGCCGCCCTTGAGGGTCAGTTCGGCGCCGGCCTCCAGCACCACCTTCAGACCGCTGCTCAGGTGGATCTCCTGGCCGGCCTCGACGAACTGGCCGCTGGCGATCTTCAGGTGCTGGTCGTTGGCTACGGTGAGGTGGTCGCTGGCGCGGACCTCCACCTTGCGCTCGGCGTGGGTGGTGCGGTGTTCCTCGGCCTTGAACTCGCTGTAGCTGTTCGCCT
>NZ_KV828519.1:0-415 GCF_001836405.1 Pseudomonas sp. HMSC057H01
CCCGTGGCGATCTCGACAACCGTGGCGGCCAGGTCGTCGGTCTGAACGAGCTGCAGGTCCAGGCTGCCGCACTGGACAATCGCAGTGCCGGTCTCCTTTCCAGCAAGGGAGACATGGACATCGAGGTCGCTCGTCTGGACAACAGTGCGGGCGGCAAGCTGGTCAGCGAGCGCCGTACGCTCTTGAAGGCGGATCGGCTCGATAATCGCAGCGGTCGCATTGTCGCCGGCCAGGATCTCGACTTGAGCTCTCGGTTGATCGACAACCGAGCGGGCGATATCTCCAGCACGTCGAGGGTGGTGGCGAGCGCTCGCGAACAGTTGGACAACCGCGGTGGCAAGATCGTTGGTGACAGTGGCCTGGACATCACAACGCCACGCATGCTCAACCAGGACAAGGGGGTACTCGCCAGCCG
>NZ_KV828520.1:0-645 GCF_001836405.1 Pseudomonas sp. HMSC057H01
GCACCTCCGGCTCCGACGACTGGCGCTCCCCGGTCGCCGGCTGAGCCGCGACCGCCGCACGCGGCCCGCCTCGCTGGCCGTCGTGCCCTCGATGACCCACAGCGCCGTGGCCAGGAAAGCCCGCGCCGGGTCGATGCCGCTTTGTTGTAGGCAGCTTCCGATCGAGCCTGCGCGCCCTTGTCTCGCCCGCGCCAGGCAGGACAATCGAATCGGTCGCCTGCGCCAGTGAGGGACAACGGATGTTCGCAGCAGCCAACCAGACCCATTTCAGCCTCGCCATCGACGGCCTCGCCCTCGACCTGCAGGTGCTCTCCTTCAGCGGCCGCGAAGCCATCAGCCAGCCGTTCGCCTTCGACCTGGAGCTGGTCGGCGAACGCCCCGTGCCGGACCTCGAAAGCCTGCTGCACAAACCCGCCTTCCTTACCCTCGGGCCCGCCGGCAACGGTATCCACGGCCTGGTGCGCAGCGCCGGACAGGGCGACTCGGGCAAGCGCCTGACCCGCTACCGCATCACCCTCGTCCCGCAACTGGCCTACCTCGCCCAGCGCACCAACCAGCGCATCTTCCAGCACCTCACGGTGCCGCAGATCGTCGGCCGGGTGCTGGAGGAACACGGCATCCTCGCCGACGCCTACCGCTTCCAGC
>NZ_KV828521.1:0-1176 GCF_001836405.1 Pseudomonas sp. HMSC057H01
GATGGGCTGGCCGCACCGCGCAGCGGTCGCAACAACGTGGAGAACCTGGAAGCGAAAAGAATTTGCTGCGCGAGGAAGCCGCGCAGCGGCGGGGAAATTGTTTTCGCTGGAAGGTTGCGGCCATGAAGCCCAAGGCGCAGCCGTGCCACCGCCAGGATTCACAACAACACAAGGACGTACTGGCCGCCCGCTCCCGAATGGAGGCATGGCCGACTCGGCATCCCCGCGCGACGGCTTCACCGGCCTGCGCCCTGACACGGGCAAGGACAACACCCGGAGACAAGGCCGCAAGCGCCCCTGACGTAGCAGGCGGCCTCTTGCGTGAGGCGTGGCGTGGAAGCTCCATTGCAGGGTCGGGCGGTGTGTCGGTGAGCCGCCCTTCGTGACGTACAGGCGACGAACCGCCAGCGTCGAGGACGGCACGCTTTCGTGCAACCTGCCGCAGCAAGCCGGGGCGTAGCCCCACAAGTCCCGCCCATTGCGGCGGGGCGCGTTCGGCATGTCGTCGGCGCTGTGCGCCGACGCACTGATGGCTTCGCGGGTTTCCCGCGCACAAGGGCGCTTGTGCGCCGCCCCTTCGCCACCTGCCCGAAGGCGGCGAAGGGGCGTTCTGGCTTTGGGCTTGGAAACCGGGCGCGGCCACCGCCGCGCCCGGATTTTGCGTCTCCCCCGCGCCCAAGTCGGAACGGCATGGGCGTGGGGCTGATCGTGGTTATTCCTTCGTTTCGACAATCCACCACACGGCACGCGGCAAGGCGTGGCCCGTGATGGGGTGAATGTCGGTGAGGTCGGCGCGGGCTGACCAGCCCGACGGCGGACGGTAGCCGCGCACGTCGCCATCGCCATGCCAGCGGCGGGCGCGTACTGTGCCGGGGGCGTAGATTGCCGCCATGCGTGGGCGGCGGGTGGTGGTGCGGGTCATGGGGGTGTTCTCCTTCCAGCGAAGCGCCCCGGTCGAGGCAGGGGCGCTTGCTGTCGGTGCGGGTCAAGCGGCCAGCGCCACGGCGGGTTCATCCGCCATTGCCTCGGCTTCCTCCGGGGCGTCGTCCTGCGCCTGCGGTTCTGCCTGCGTGGTTTCCTGCGCGCCTTCTGCCTTGAAGATGGCGGGCATCCATCCGCTGCCGTTCGCCAGCCGCTCGGCCTCGCTGGCAATGTCGGCCTTCTTCAACTTCGCCA
>NZ_KV828521.1:1276-14831 GCF_001836405.1 Pseudomonas sp. HMSC057H01
GCAATGTCGGCCTTCTTCAACTTCGCCAGCCGGGAAACCTGCTCGGGTGCGTACTCGCCCACGGCTTGCAGGACTGCCGCCTTGGGAACGTGCTTGAAGTAGCCTTCTGCGGTCGGCTGCCACCATGCGGCCATGTCGAGGCCCACGGCCTGCGCCAGTTCCTCGCCGGGGTGGTGCGGCGTGGCGCGAGGCGTCACCACGTCCACCGTGGAAGCCACGCACACGGCCAGCAGATTGACCAGTTCGTCTTGCGGCTTCGTCAGCAGCGCGGCGAACAGTTCGGCGCTGTCCTGCGGCAAGCCTTCACCGGCCACCTGTTGCAGTTCGCGCAGCGCCACGGCGGCGGGCGATTCCGGCCAGTCCGGGGCCATTCCTTCCAGCCGGTCTTGCAGCGTCACGCGCACGCCCAGCGGTTGGTCGTTGCCGTAGTAGCTGTCCTGCAAGACCTTCTGCACCATGCCATGCACCAGTGCGGCCAGCGCCACTTGCGGATGCCGTGCCACTTCGATTTGCAGCGCCGCCGTGCGGTGTGCGCTCAACCGCTGCGCCAGCCGGTCGGACAGGCTCGCGGCCTTGGGCGCGTCGTCGGCGTCGTGGCCTTCGTCGTTGTCGGCTTCGCCTTCGGCGTTGCCGAAACCGCGCCGCAGCTTTTCCAGCGTGCGCAGCGCCTTGGCCTCGGCCTCGCGCAGCAGGCCGCGATGGATGACGGCCTCGCCGTTGCGGTCGATGGTGACGATGGCACCGGCCACCTCGCGCACCTCGGGCGCATAGCCTTGTAAGGCGTCCTCCGCGTCTTGCAGTTCCCCGATCACCTGATCGCGCCGCTGTTCCAGCTTCTCGGCCTTGGCCTCGTCCTCGGCGTCGCAGGCTTCTTCCAGTTCTGCGTCGATCTTTTCAAGGCGGTTTTCCAGCGAGGCGATGCGGCGGGCCTCGCGGGCGGTCGGCTCGCGGCGGTGGCGCGGTGCGTTCTGGAACGCCTGCCGTTCCTCGTAGGCCAGATGCGGCACGGCCTCCACCCATGCCCAACCCTCGGCGCGCACGTCCTCGGCCAGCGTTGCCAGCTTCTCGCGCACCAGAGTTTCCAGCACCCCGGCGTCGGTGAGGTAGGTTCCGGCATCGCCTTCGGCGAACAGGTCGCGGCGGATGCCACCGCCTGCCTGCCGGTAGGTGTCCAGCCCGACGAAGCGCACCAGCGCGTGCGTGGCGTCGATTTCCCGCTCGGTCAGGCGTGCGCGCAGCGCGGACGGGCTGCGCTGCCATTCCGGCGCACCATAGAACGCGGCTTCCTGTGCGGCGTGGTCGTCGGTGATGGTCAGGGCCATCAACTGTTCCAGCGTGACGGCTCCGGCGCGGTAGTCGGCCATCAGGCGCGGCGCGATGTGGGCCAGCTTCAAGCGGCGCTGCACCACCAGCGGGGACACGCCGAAGTCGGCGGCAATGTCCTCGACGGGCCGGCCTTCCTTGACCAGCGCGGCGAACGCCTCGAACTGGTCGGCGGGGTGCATCTGCTCGCGCATCAGGTTTTCGGCGAGGCTGACGGTGCGGGCACTGCCATCGGCCACAAGCAGGCAAGGTACCTCGTAGTCGGCGGGGATGCGGCGCTTCTTCGCCAGCAGCTTCAAGGCGGTCAAGCGGCGATCACCGGCCACCACCTCGTAATGCTCGCCATCGGCGGATGCGATCACGATCAGGTTTTGCAGCAGGCCGATGCGGGCGATGCTCGCGGCCAGTTCGGGGATGGACAGGCGCGGCATCTTGCGGGCGTTGCGCTTGGAGCGGCGCGGCAGCAACTGCGAAAGGGCAACCAAGATCAGGTTCTTGGAAGGGTCGGCCATTTCCAGCGGTGCGGCGTTTTCGATGGCGCGGGCTTCGGTTTGGGTTACGGCGTTCATGGTGACAACTCCTAAACGATTCAGGGATGCAGCAGCGAGGGATGCGGCAAGGGCTGCTGCCTGCCCCTGCCGCGTGGGGATTCAGGCTTTGAGCTGGCGCAGGCCATCGGCCAGCAGCCACAGGGCGCGATTCAGGCGCACGCTCTGGTCGATGCCCTGCACGGGCCGGGTGGTCTGGCGGCGGCCATTGGCGGCGCGGGCGGACAGGCCACCTTTGATGAGGTTTTCTTGCGTGCGGTTGAACACGCTCCACAGGTCGCGGCGGTCGTCGTCGCCACGGCGCGGCATCAGGATTTGCGATTCCGTGATGGGTGCGGGCTTGTCCTCGTCGTACTTCAAGGCCAGCGCGGCGCGGGCGAACACTTCCGATTCCCCGGCGTCGAGGGTGATGGCGCGCATGGCATCGCGCGATTCCTGCGCCCGGTCGAAACCGTGCAGGACTTCGTAAGCGCCTTCGATGACGTGCCCGGCTACGTCGCCCTTGTGGGGTACGCGCACGTCGGCCACGGTGTCACCGCACACAAGGCCATTGCTGCACACGAAGCGGAACATTCCGGCCAGCATCTGGTAACTGCTGGTGCCGTCATGGGAGTTCAGCAGGATGATTTCGTTGGCCTCGCGCCCGTTGATCTGGCTGGCGTGGCGCAGGCGGATCATGTGCTTGGTGTAGTCGCGGCGGTCGTCGTGGCGCACGCGGGTCTGGCACACCATGAAAGGCTCGAAGCCTTCCCCGCGCAGTTCCTGCAACACGGTCGCGGTGGGGATGTAGGCGTACCGCTCGGAGCGGCTTTCGTGCGGGGCGTCCGCGAAGATGGACGGGGCCACCCTGCGGATTTGGTCATCGGTCAGCGGGTAATCGCTGCGCAGTGCCGGGGAACGGGAAGCGAAACGGGATGCGAGTTGCATGATCTTTCTCCTGACAAAAAGAGGTTTGCTGTTCACACCGCACACCGGATTCCTAGATTCGGAAGCCCAGCCTTTCGGCTGTTCGGTGCGGTCGGCACGAGGAACCCGGTTGGCCCTGTTGCCACCGTCTTTCCTGAGTTCATCGCCCGCGACGGTCAGGAGCGCGCGAACGGATGCCGTCAAGGAGGCAAGCGCAGGGTTGGTGCGGCCCGCAGGCGCAGCCGAGGACACGGCCCTGCGCGCCTTGACGGCACACGGGCGCGGGCTACAGTCGCGGTGAAGGTGATGAAGTCAGGGGAGACGGCTGGACAAGGCAACGGCCTTCCCCCTTGCGCTGACCGCACGGCAAGCGAAGCGCGCAGGCCCGGATCTGGAAGCCGGGCCGGAGGCGTCAGCCGAGCGGAGCGAGGGAACGATGGAAGCCCGAATGGGGCGAGACGCCGCAGGCGGCTCGATGCGCTACGCGCACGACAGCGCGACCGGCCATCTCCCAGGTGGCCGGGGACGCCCAGCCTTCAAGGTTCGATGAGCACCAGACGCAACACGCCCCCCGCATCGGAAAGCGGGTTCTGCTGTGGCCGCGGATTTCTGGCCGAGCCGGCGCAGCCGGTTCGGCGGCTTTTAGGGGGGCCAAGCATCGCGCGGCGGGGATAGCCCGTACAGAGCTTTCCCCTAGAGGCAAGCGAAGCGCGCAGCGCCCCGGAAGGGGCGCGAAGGCATCAGGCCGAGTCGTCAGGACGCAGGCTGGATTCCGCAACCGGCACCCACGGCGAAGTCGAGTTCAGCAGATAGCGCGCTCCACGCGCGTAGTGACCGCAAAGGCCACTCGGCCGGTAGAACCCGGTGACGCAGCGACGGAACTGCACGCCGTATTCGTTGGTGTAGATCACCGCATCGCCGATCTTGAAGCGCAGCGGCTGGCCGTTCTCCGGCGCGAATGGCTTGAGCGCATCGTGTTGCGCGGTGATTTCGATGATGTAGTCGTGATGGCTGCTCATGGCATTGATCTCCTGTGATGGTCGAGAAAGCGCAAGGAGCGCCTTGCGGCGCTCCAAGGGCAAAGTCAGACGACGATTCGCCCGGCCAGCCGCGCATCACGCGCATAGCCACTTAGACGTTTCTCTGCCCGGAAAGACAGGTCGCGCTCGATCGGCAGGCCCAGCCCGCCGCGCAAGCTCGCCAGCTCGTTCAAGCTGACCCAGCCGATTTCCGGCTCGCCCAGGCCCAGGTCGCAAAGACCGAAAGCGTGGTCGTGGTCATCGGGATCAATCTCGGTCAGCAGCCAGGTCGCGCCGCCGTCTGGCGTGAACAGCTTGACCACCGGGGCCGGATCGAAGTCCGGGTTCTCCAGCGATGCGCGGCCGTTGGCCAGCAGCACGATGCGCTGCTCGGCAGTGATGAGTACGTTGTTCATGGTGAACTCCTGAAAGGTTGCCGGGCGGAATTGCCCGACCCTTCCGGGGCACGGCGCAGCGCAAGCAGTCAGGGGTCGCAGACGGCCGCCAGGACGCAAGCGCCATCGGCGCGCAGCCCTTGACGGCGAGAACGCCGTGGCACGATGAAGGGAACAGCAAGACCGCCTCCCTCCCACCTCCACACACCCGGCCTTGGGCAAGTGCGCAGCACGCGCAGGCCCGCGAGGGCCGGAGTTGCGCCATCGGGCGCAGCAAAAAGGGGGCCGAAGCCCCCAATGGTCAAATCAGGCCGCACTCGGCGAATGACGTGGTGCGAGTCCCCGCAACGATGATGTGATCCAGCGTGCGAACGTCCACCAGCGCCAGCGCCTGCCGAAGCTGCGCGGTCATCGCTCTGTCGGCCGCGCTCGGCTCGGGGTTCCCACTCGGATGGTTGTGCGAAACGATGACCGCCGCCGCATTGAGCCGCAGCGCCTGCTTCACCACCTCGCGCGGATGCACCTCGGCGGCGTCGATCGTGCCGTGAAACATCTCCACGTAGTCGATCAGCCGATGGCGCGTATCGAGAAACAGGACGGCAAAGACTTCGTGCTCGAAGCCAGCCAGCTTGGCGCGCAGGTAGTCCTTGACCGCCGCTGGCGAACTGAACGATGCACCGCGCTGCATCTTCTGGTCGATGACCTGGCGCGCAGCTTCCAGAATCTGGTCGGCATCCGCCGGCCGATAGCGCCCACGGCCATCGCGCACCATCAACGGGGTATCGAGAGAGAGGGAGAGTTGCGACATGATCGTGCTCCGGTTGCTCGGGCGGAATTGCCCGGAACCGTCGCCAGCACGGCGCAGCGCAAGCAGTCAGGGGTCGCAGACGGCCGCCAGGACGCAAGCGCGCATGGCGCGCGCCGCCCTTGACGGCGAGAACGCCGTGATACGGTGAAGGGAACAGCAAGACCGCCTACACCCCGCCCACTGCACACCCTCGGCTTTTGGGGCAAGCGGAGCGCGCAGGCCCGCAAGGGCCGAAGGCGTCAGGGGTCAAAGCCGAATGGCCGCGACTCGGAACGAGGCGTGGGGCGCAGCCCGCGAACTCGACGGCGGAACGCCGGGACGCCCGGTTACTGCGGGAGTTTCTTGGGCTGCTTCGGCGTGCGCGATTCCAGCAAGCGCCGCGTAGTCTCCAATTCCTTCTGCAACAGCTCGGCATCCGGCAGCACGGTACGGTAGTTCGCCGCCATCACCTTCGACGGCAAGCCTTCCAGCGCATACCGCGCCAGCGCATGGCCCTTGTCGGCGCACAGGATCAAACCCACAGGCGGGTTTTCATCGGCATAGGCCCAATGCTCCTTGGCGTAGTTGCAATACATGAGCATCTGGCCCACGTCGGCATGGGACAGGCTGCCCAGCTTCAAGTCGATGATGACCAGGCAGCGCAGCCGTCGGTGGAAAAACAGAAGATCCACCCGATACCAAGTCTGGTCGATGCGCAAGCGCCGCTGCCGCCCGACGAAGGTGAACCCTTCGCCCAGCTCCAGCAGAAAATCCTCCAGCCGCTGGATCAAGGCGGCCTCCAAATCGGATTCGGAATACTCGTCTTTGAGGTTCAGGAACTCCAGCACGTAGGGGTCTTTGATGGCGTCGTCGGGCCTGACGGCATCCTCGGGCCTCGGCGCTGCGCCCTTGACCAGCATCGCCGCCTTGTCCTTGGACAAGGCCGTGCGCTCGTAGAACTGGCTGCCGATCTGCCGGTCAAGCTGGCGCACGCTCCAGCCGCCACGCAGCGCCTCAGCCTCGTAGAACCGGCGGGCGTGGTCATCCTTGACCGCCAGCAGCCGCACGTAGGCCGACCACGGCAGCGGGAACACCTGCGCCAGCTCGGCCAGGGCGAATTTCCGAGACACTGTCTCGGAAATCTCGGCAGGCAGCTCGTCGCCCGATTTCCGAGACAGTGCCTCGGAAATCATAGGCCGGGGGTAGGCGGCGAAGAACCGCCGCATGTTCTCCAGATTGTCCGGGCTGAAACCGCGCCCGAAGCGCGCGGTCAGGTCGGCGGACAGCCGGGCGATCAACTGCTCGCCATAGCCCGCGCGCCGCTTGCCCTGTTGCTCGGCCTCCACGATGCGGCGGCCGATTTCCCAATAGCTGGCCGTCATCAGCGCATTGACGCTGCGCGCCGCCGCCTGGCGCGCGGCGTCCAGCAGTTCCACGATGCCGCCGTGGATGCCGGCGTAGCCGGCAGGCAGGGCGGCGTCTTTGGCGGCCTTGGGCGTCCGGGCGCTCATGCCATGGCCTCCTGCGGCTGCGGTTGCCGCTTCCCGGTGATGGTCTGCCGACGGGTCGCCACCAGTTCGGCGGCTTGGCGCACCGGATCGTCCTCGGTGTGGACGTAGCGCATGAACATCGCCACGGTCTTGTGCGCTGTCAGCGCCATGCCGACCTTGACCGGGACGCCTGAATTGGCAATGTCGGTCGCGGAGCGATGGCGAATGCCGTGGGTGCCGACCTTCGGCACGCCGGCATTGCTGAGGATGCGCCGCCACCCCTGATAGTAGGTGTGGGGGCTGAGGGGCTGGCGGTGGTCGATGATCGCCGGGCAGACATAGGGCGAATCGCCATAGCGGGGGGCGCTCGTCAGCCGCCGCTTGGCTTCCTCGCTCAAGGGCTTGGACATATCGCCGGTCTTGCTGTCCGGCCAGACCACCCGGCCATTGGGCAGGTCGAGCCAATCCCACTGCAACAGCAGGATTTCCGACATGCGCGCGGCGAACTCGAATTGCAGTCGGACGGCCAGCAAGAGGATGGGATGCTCCAAGTTCTCGGCCTCGGCCTTGTCCAGATAGGCGAACAGCTTGACCATCTGGTCATCGGTAATGAGCCGGGTCGAGCCTTTCTCCGGGTACTTGGGCACATGGCGGCACGGGTTGGAGCCGTCCGGCCGGTAGCCCCACAGCTCGGCCAGATTGAACATCTTGCGCACGAGCGACAGCACCCGATTGGCCTGGGTGGGCGACTTCTCCATGCGCTTCATCAGCGCGGTAATGTCGTTGCGCGTGACTTCGTGAACCTTCTTGGTGCCGAAGGCCGGAATGACGAAGGTGTCGATCTGGTACTGATAGCCGGCCTGGGTGCTCGGCTTGTTGTGCGGCTTGGAGTGGTCATCCATGAACCGACCGCACAGCTCCTTGACCGTTGGGGCCTTGCGGGCATCCGCCTTGTCCAGTCCGGGGTCGCCGCCGCGCCGGACTTCGGCCAGCCAGTCTTGCGCCAGCGACCGGGCCTGTTCGACCGTCAGCTCGCCGAACTGGCCGAGCGATGGCTTGCGCCGCACGCCGGAGTTCGTGCGGTACTGAAGCATGAATACCTTGCGCCCGGTTGGTGTAACCTTGCACAAGAAGCCTGGAACGAGCGTGTCTCGGAGTTCCACGTCGCAGGTTCGCGCCTGTGCCGTGTCAACGACGGACTTGGTGAGTTTGATTTTCGCCATGAGGGTGCTCCTGAAAGGCCCCGATTCCAGGGGCCGGCTAGGAGCCAAGCGAAAGGGAACCGGGGCGGATTGCATCGCGCACCGGGATATGATGGAAGGCATTGATTAGCTGGGAAACCTGCTACAGCAAGCCCCATCCAACCCCATAGGTGTCCCGGTGCGGAAGCCATGCTCTGGCTTAAAATCCCTCGGGGGTAACCCCGTGCCGGTTCGACCCCGGCTCCGGGCACCATTGTGTTTCCTGGCGTTCAGCCGACTTCTGCGTTCCTTCCCCGATTTTCTTCCGGCCCGCCATCGCGCGGCAGTCAACGAGTCGACGTTGCCTTCTTTCCCTCCTCGGCCTTGGAGGCGTTTCATTCTAGTACGGCTCCGTATAGGGTTCGCCCTGGCTGGCGAGCGGGAGTGTTTGTTCAGCTTGAAGTAGTTGTCTTTGGAAGTTTGATTTTTTGTCGTTATCTTCTGCTCCTGCTTTTTAATTTCCTTTCCGAATATATTCAATTCACTGGCGGAATTATCCTCTTTTCTCCTGCATGAATTGATAGGCGGTACTTCCTCGTTGCTGTGCTTTGCTGACAGGGAAGGATCGCGAATCAGGGTTTTTCGCCTCTTTCGTTTATGAACAGGAATTCATATATCGGAGATCAATCATGGCTTGGAAAGGTGAGGTTCTGGCTAATAACGAAGCAGGGCAGGTAACGTCGATTATCTACAATCCGGGCGATGTCATTACCATCGTCGCCGCCGGTTGGGCCAGTTACGGACCTACCCAGAAATGGGGGCCGCAGGGCGATCGGGAGCATCCGGACCAAGGGCTGATCTGCCACGATGCGTTTTGTGGCGCGCTGGTCATGAAGATTGGCAACAGCGGAACCATTCCGGTCAATACCGGGTTGTTCCGTTGGGTTGCACCCAATAATGTCCAGGGCGCAATCACTCTTATCTACAACGACGTGCCCGGAACCTATGGCAATAACTCCGGCTCGTTCAGCGTCAATATTGGAAAGGATCAGTCCTGATAACTTGTCTCTGAAAAAAAAGGGCCCGAATGGGCTCTTTTTTTAAATACAAATAAAGTGAAGTTGCCCGTGTGGCCGTTATGAACGGACAGGCAGCGCTTCGCAGTTGCGACTACCAATGACAAGGGTATCGAACTCCTGGGGCTGCCGCGGTCGTGGGAAACCGAGCGAGTAGGGGCGGGGAACTGCTTCAACACGCTTCGGTCTGAACGGGAATATCGATTCCTGACCCGATTCAGAATTCCGTCCACATAGTAGACAGTACCGAAGCCGATGCCCTGCCGACTTTCCCTGATTGTATTTCCCGCTCTCTTCTCCATTGCCGCTGGCGCCGCGGAGGAACTCAAGGACATGGCAGGTTCGACCATCGTCGTTGCCGGAAGACTCGAGGCCGTCGAATGCCCTGGCGCAGGCCTGTACGATTGCACGGGGTGGCCTGCCAACCTGTACCGTTTCGAGGGACAGGACGTGTGCCTCAGCATCGAGGCTGGCTGCGATTACAGTTGCGATGGCATTCTCAGCGAGAAGGGCGGCACGCAATCGATCCTGGTTTCCGGCTCCTATCGCGATCACATCCGCAAGGTGGAAGGCACGCAGGTCTCCTGCCCGCGCTAGAGACGCTCGGCCGAGTGCTGGAAATATCGCGAGGTGCAACGGACGGTCTGCCGCCCGCTGAAGAAGGCGAGCGGATCGGGATGTGCTAGGGTGCCCGTTTGCAGGGAGGACCTAGGGCATGGAGCACCCATACAAGACCCCAGAGGCGGACCTGGCCGACGAGAGGCTGACTGCGGGAGGTTTCCTTTCCGGTGGGCAGCCGCTGTGGAAGGCATTCTGGCTGTTCTTCGCTGCGGGTTTCTTATTGCTCAGTGTCGCCGCCAGGCAGGCGATGGTGGCCATTGTCGATCCGCTGATGCAGGAAGCTCCCGGCGAACATGCGGTGGCCCTGACCTTGTGGGGAATGATCGGTGTCGAGCTGGTGAGGCTGGCCTACCTGTGCCTCAGCCTCGTCGTGGTCTGGCGCTGCGGGCGCAACTCCCGCTGGGTGGCTGCGCGCCATGCCAGCAGGGCGGTGCTGTCGGCACTGATACTCCTGACCCTTTACTCGATCTATCTGGTCTGGGCCTTGCTCGCCAGTCCCTGAGCGACGCGCCGAGGCTGGCGAGCATGCTGGTACGGCCCATTCCACGTGCCTGCGTCGGCTAGCGCCGCAGCCAGTCCTCCAGTTGCTCCGGCAGCATCGGCTGGGCGATCAGATAGCCCTGGCCCTCGTGGCAGCCCCAGGCCTGCAGCAGGTGGAAGGTGTCGTGGGTCTCGATGCCTTCCGCGACCACCCGATAACCCAACTGGCTGGCCAGGCCGATCACCGCCTGGGTGACGCTCTGCGCCTTCGGCGAGCCGGCGAGGTCGCGGGTGAATGATTGATCGAGCTTGATGGCGGTGACCGGCAGGTCGCGCAGGTAGGTCCAGTTGCTGTAGCCGGTGCCGAAGTCGTCCACGGCGATGCCCATGCCAAGCTCCCGGGCACGCAGCAGCACCGAGCCGACCGCCGAGGCGTCGCGGATGAGGACGCTTTCGGTGAATTCCAGCTCGAGGGCGGAAAGGTCGATGTCGTAGGTTTTGGCGAGTCTGACGGCCTCTTCCAGGAAGCTGCTGTCTTCCATGTCCGATGCCGATACGTTGATCGCCAGCCTGAGCGGGATGTTCCGTGCGTTCCATTGCGCCAGTTGGGCCATGGCATGGCGCAGCACCCAGTCGCTGAGGGGGCGCATCAGTGCGGTTTTCTCCGCCAGGGGCACGAATTCGGCGGGGCTGACGAAGCCGAGTTGCGGGTGCCGCCAGCGCAGCAGCGCTTCCACGCCCGTGCACCTGCCTGTCGGCAGGTCGATTTTCGGCTGATACACCAGATGGAAGCCTTCTTCGGTTCCGATCGCCTGGGACAGCGAGGTCAGCAATGTGAAGGCTCGCTGCTGGGCCTGGTCCAGCGGCGGGTTGTAGCGGGCCCAGCCGACACCGCGGTCGCGGGCGTCGTCGGCCGCGCTGACCACCAGGCGCAGCCAGTCCTGGTCGCCGGCGAGGGGATCGTCGGCAAGCGGTAGTACGCCGAGTCCCACGATGGCCTTGATCGGGATCCCGCGACATACGACGGGGCTTTCGAAGGCCCGCAGCAAGCGGAGGCAGACCGACTCGGTTTCTTCCTGTTGCTGCCGTGGCAGGAGCAGTCCGAAGCGCGTCGGGCTGATCTTGTAGAGGGTGAAATCCGGCAGTTCCGCGCGGATGCGGTCGCGCGCCTCGAGCATGAGGTCGTTGGAAAAGGGATAGCCCAGCGTACGGATGATGGTATTCAGCAGGGCGAGGGGCAGGAGGTCGGCGGCGATCACGGTGAGGGCGCCGTCGCGCTGCAGGCGCAGGGAAACGTCCTCCTGCAGGCGGAGACGGTTGTACAGGCCGGTTGGCTCGTCGATGTAGTTGGTCGAGCGCAGCGTATGGATACGGGCCATCACCAGGCGGGCGAAATGCTCGAGCATGGCGATGTCGCGCTCGGACAGCGGCCCGCGTGGTTCCCGGTCGATGACGCAGAGGCTGCCGAGGTTGAGACCCTCCGCGGTGGCCAGCGGAGCCCCGGCGTAGAAGCGGATGCGCGGTTCGCCTTGCACATAGGGATTGTCCCGGAAGCGCGGGTCGAGGGTGGCGTCGGCCACCTCGAAGACTCCCTTGCCCAGGATCGCGTAGGCGCAGAACGAATCCCGTCGCGGCGTCTGCCGGGTATCGAGGCCGATGCTCGCGCGAAACCACTGGCGCTGGTGGTCGAGGATGGAAATGAGCGCGATTGGCGTCTGGAAGTAGGACGTAGCGGCGGCGAGGATTTCCTCGAATACCTCGTCCGCACCTTCTTCCAGCAATCAGAGTTGGTCGACGTAGGCTTGCCTGGAATGCTCGTTCGCGGGATAGGGTGGGGTTGCCATGCTGGACTCCTGGGCTACTGCGATGTCGGGCATCGGCAATCAATGATGTCATTGTGCCTTTATTTCGTGGAGCGCGGGCTCTTTCCCAGATTGCAGCGATGAAAGGGCATGGGGGTTGATCGCGGTCATGCCGGTAGGGCCTTCGACGCCGACGCCAGCTCTGCGAAACCGATTACCTGCCAATCGGACGTTTCCTATATCGACCGGCACCACCGCTCGCTAAAACGGTCGCACATGCTTCCACCGAGAAAAGACATGTCCGATACGTTCTCCTTCGCCTCGCGCCTCTGCAAGTTCGTCATCCTTCTCGTCATCCTGCTGATCGGCGGAGCCAGCCTCTACCTGTGGTGGCTGGGGCGGCCTTACCAGGACGCCATGTCCGCCTTCGTCCCGTTGCTCATGCCGATGCTCGTGCTGGTGCTGGCGTTCGATACGTTCCGGGCCCTCGCCCGAACGAGGCGCTAGGCGTCAGCGAGGCAGCGCTGTATTCCCGTCGTTCTACCCTGCCAGTTCTGGTAGGCGGCGGGTCTTCGCAGGCAAGCGCTTGAACTGGGTGAGGTTTCCGGATTTGTCCTGTTTCCGTGGCGAAGCCGTGCTTGCCTAATCCCCCGGTTCATCTAGATATACCCATGGCTTCCTCAGGGTTAAGGAGAAGTCATGCAACGAATCGTCATCGTCGGGGGCGGAGTGGGCGGCACTATGCTCGCCAACCTGCTGGTCGTCCGGCTCTACCCGGAAGATACTCGGCGGCGAGGTGCAGGTACTGCTGATTTCCGACTCGCCGGATCACTACTACAAGCCGGCCTTCATGTACGTCGCCTTCGAGCAATTCTTCCTCGAAGATCTGAAACGACCGCAGCGCTCGCTGCTGCGGCCGGAAGTGATGTTCCAGCTCGACCGGGTCGACCGTTTCGATTTCCCCCGCCAGGAACTGCAGACCCGCAGCGGCAGGCGCCATGGCTACGACTACCTGGTGATCGCCACGGGTTGCGTGCCGGCTCCGGAACGTATCGAGGTGCTGAAAGAGGCTGGCGACCATTTCTACCAGTACCAGCCGGCCCGTCGGTTGGCCGAGCGGCTGGCGAGCCTGGAGTCGGGGCGGGTATTCATCACGGTGAGCTTCCCGAGGACGCCGAATGTGCCCCACCAGTGCGGGATCGCGCCTGTGGAGACGACCCTGATGCTCGACGACTACTTGCGCCGCCGGGGTGTCCGCGAACGTGTCGAGATCGTCTACACCTATCCCACCACGGCCCAGTTGCTGCGCAACTGTCTGTTCCTGCAACGACCGACCTGCGAAATCCTGCCGAGCCTGTTCGAGCAACGCGGCATCCGTTTCCAGCGTGGTTTTACCCTGGCCAGGGTCGACCCGGAGCGGCGCATCGCCTATTCGGAGGAGGGCGACGAGCAGCCGTTCGACTTGCTCATGGCGACACCGCCGATCCACGCCGTGGATGCGGTCAGGGAGTGCGGCCTGTCCCAGGCCGCCGCCGACGAAGGCTGGTTGCCGACGAACCATGAAACCTTGCAGGTGTATGGCGTCGACCGGGTGTATACCCTGGGCGATACCGTCGATCTGCCGGTGAGCAAGGCCGGTGGGGCCTGTCACAACCAGGCGCCGGTAGTCGCCAGCAACATCGCTGCCGAGATTCGTCTCGGTAAGCCCTGCGCGATCTACGATGGACGAGTCCAGGCTGTCGCGCAGATGGGCCTGAACGCCGGAATGCCGCTCTGGTACGACTATCGGCACGACGTAAAGCCGACCCCGCCGACCAAGCTTGGCGGGTTGTTGCGCCAGGGTTTCAATCGCGGCCTGTACTGGGCCGTAGCCCGTGGAATGCTTTGACCCCGCACGGGGAGGAGCCGACATGGATAGCCATCAGCA
>NZ_KV828521.1:14931-60043 GCF_001836405.1 Pseudomonas sp. HMSC057H01
GGGGAGGAGCCGACATGGATAGCCATCAGCAGCCATACGCGTCGCAGGCGCAGGCCGATACCACCCTGTTTCCCGAGCAGACCCGCGAGAGTCTCCAGGCCCTGGCCGTCAAGTTGCAGCCGCTGATCGAGGGCCACCGCCTGGACAACCTGGTGGATCTGCTGTCACTGCTTTCGGATATCGTCGATCTGCTGGACCCGGCCATGGTGGACAGGCTGGCGCAGCTCTTCGAGCAGGTCACCAGTGTCGGTTGGTCAGTCGGTAACGCGGTACGCGTGGCCAAGGCGGAGCTGCTCCGAGAGCAGCCGCCAAGCCTGAAAGACCTGCTGCGGTTGTTGCGCGACGCCGATACCCGGCGCGGGCTGGCTCTCGTGCTGGGTAGTTTGCGCAGCCTGGGGTGCCAACTCGCCGCGGAGCAGGAGGTTGCCCATGGTGCATGACCTTCTCCGAGATCGTGCGGATCTAGAGGCGCGTTGGAACCCTTCCGCCTACATGCAGTTCGCCCGATTGCGCCAGCGGCCGGTGGTCGAGTTGCTGGACAATATCGAGCTGTGCTGTCCGGAACGGATCTACGATCTTGGCTGCGGAACCGGCATCGCCACCGAATTGCTCGCCCGCCGCTGGCCGCTGGCCGAACTGCACGGCGTGGACAGCTCCGTGGAGATGCTCGAGGAGGCCGCGCGCTTGCCGATCAAGGCCAGTTGGGAACGCGCCAACCTGCGCCACTGGTGCGCCGAGCGCCCTGCCAGCCTGCTGTTCGCAGCGGCGGTACTGCACTTTCTCGAAGATCACGGCAAGCTGCTGCCACGCCTGCTGGGGCAACTGGCTCCGGGAGGCTGCCTGGCGGCGCACATGCCGAACTGGCGCGATGCTTCCTGGTATCGCCTGATGCTCGATGCGCTGGACAGTGCGGGCCCCGGCGGTGCATCGCTGGGCAGCCCCGCGTTGCGCTACCGGCTGCATCGGCGCAATGTGCTGTCGCTGGACAACTACTACCGGCTACTGGCACCGCTGACGGCGGAGCTGGACATCTGGGAGACCGAGTACCTGCAAGTGGTGGACGGCAACGACCCGATCTTCGATTGGATCAAGGTCTCCGCCTTGCGTCCGGTGCTCGGCGAACTGGACGAGGAGGCGCGTCGGCGCTTCCTCGACCGTTACCTGGAACTGCTGCACCGTCACTATCCACGGGAACTGGATGGACGAACGCTGTTCCCGTTCCGCCGAGTATTCATCGTCGCCAGTCTCGGCCGTTGAACGGGCGTTTCAGTGATCGGAGAGAATGTCCACGGCGCCCGGCTTGTCGTAGGCGCCGAAGCGATCGACCAGGGTCGCGCTGGCGGCGTTCAGGCCCAGCACGTCGGCCTGCACGCCGCGCTGGCGAAAGCCCAGGACTACCTTGTCCAGTGCCGCGACGGCGGTGACGTCCCACAGGTGGGCGTGGCGCAGGTCGATGAGCACATGCTCCAGCGTCTCTTTCAGGTCGAAGGCAGCGACGAACCTGCCGGACGACGCGAAGAACACCTGCCCGCTCACCTGGTAGTGGCGGCGGGTGCCGTCGGCGGAGCGTTCGCTGTCGATATCGAGGTAGTGCCCGATCTTGTTGGCGAAGAACAGCGAGGCCAGAAGAACGCCGGCGACCACGCCGAAGGCCAGGTTGTGGGTGGCGAGGACCACGCCGACCGTCACCAGCATGACCAGGTTGGTCGATAGCGGGTAGCGCTTCAGGTTGCGGATCGACTCCCAGCGGAAGGTGCCGATGGACACCATGATCATCACCGCCACCAGGGCCGCCATGGGAATCCGCCCGACCCAGTCGCTGAGGAACACCACCATCAGCAGCAGCGTGACGCCGGCCACCAGGGTCGAGAGCCGGCTGCGCCCGCCGGATTTAACATTGATCACCGACTGGCCGATCATCGCGCTGCCAGCCATGCCGCCGAGCAGGCCGGTGGCTATGTTCGCCAGCCCCTGGCCCTTGCATTCGCGGTTCTTGTCGCTGCCGGTGTCGGTCATCTCGTCGACGATGGTGGCGGTCATCAGCGACTCCAGAAGGCCGACCACAGCCAGGGCGGCGGAGTAGGGCAGGACGATCAGCAGGGTGTCGAGGTTCAGCGGCACGTCCGGCCAGAGGAACAGCGGCAGGCTGTCGGGCAACTGACCCATGTCGCCGACGGTGCGGATGTCGAGGCCCAGGTAGATGGATATGCCGGTGAGGACCAGGATGCATACCAGCGGAGAGGGCAGCAGCCGGCCGATCCGGGGCAGGTGCGGGAAGCCGTAGACGATCGCCAGGCCCGCGGCGGTCATCGCGTAGACCGGCCAGCCGACATCGGTGAGTTCGGGTAGCTGGGCCATGAAGATGAGGATCGCCAGGGCATTGACGAAACCGGTCACCACCGAGCGCGAGACGAAGCGCATCAGCGAGCCCAGGCGCAGGTAGCCGGCGAGTATCTGCAGCACGCCGCAGAGCAGGGTCGCCGCCAGCAGGTATTGCAGGCCGTGGTCCTTCACCAGGTTGACCATCAGCAGCGCCATGGCGCCGGTAGCGGCGGAGATCATTCCCGGACGGCCGCCGGCGAAGGCGATCACCACCGCCATGCTGAAGGAGGCGTACAGGCCGATCTTCGGGTCGACCCCGGCGATGATGGAGAAGGCGATGGCCTCGGGGATCAGCGCCAGGGCGACGACCAGGCCGGCGAGCAGGTCGCCGCGAATATTGGAGAACCAGTTCTGTTTCAGCGTCTGTAGCATCGGGATATCCAGGGACGAGGCGCGGCCCGTGCCGTCGGTCGACGGTGCGGGCCGTGGGATGGCATTGAAAAAACAAGGGATGACGACAGGCGTTCAGGCGAACGAACGCTGGCCGCGGTCGCTCGGACCGTTGCCGGAAGGGGCAGGCATGGCTATGGCGGAGTGGGCAGCCAGGTCATCGGGGAGTGCGGGTGGTCGCTTGCGGGGAGCGGCAGCATAGCCGATTCGATAGGCCCGACCAAGCTCTACTCCGGACATTCCCTGGGGGCGCAATCGGTGGCGCTGAATCAAACAGGCGAAACGGTTCTAAGCTATCGAGGGTTCGTCCCCGCATGGAGAGAACATCATCATGTTCAACACTCGTTCTGTGCTCGCGCTGGTCGTGAGCCTGTCTCTGCTCGGCGGTACGCCTGCCGTCCTGGCCGACCCGGGCAATGGCAAGGGTAACCCGCACGGTAACCAGATGGACGGCGGAAAGGGTAACAAGGGCAACAAAGGCAACCAGGGTGGCCACGACAACCATGGCGGCCCCGGCAACAAGGGCGGCGGCGCCGGCCAGAAGGGCAACGGCGGCGGCAACTGGGACTCGGGACCGCGTATCGACGTCGGCGGGGTACGGGTGATCCTCGGCGACAACCGCGGCTACTGGAACCCGGGGCCGGCCCTGCCGCCCGGCATCCAGAAGAACCTGGTGCGCGGCAAGCCACTGCCGCCCGGCATCGCCAAGAAACTCGACGGCCGCCTGCTAGGCCGGCTGCCGCACTACGACGGCTACGAGTGGATGCAGGCCGGCACCGACCTGCTGCTGGTGGCGGTGGCGACCGGGCTGATCTACGAAGTGCTGGACAACGCTCTCGACTGAGCGGGCCAGGGCGGGTAGCGCCATAGGCGCTATCCGCCAGGCCCCGTTGGAGTGGCGGATAACCGTGTTGCGCTTGTCCGCCCTACCTCGTGGAAGTCCTTTTCTTACCCCAGGTCAGGCCCGCAGGCGTTGCAGGGCATCGCCCAGTTGCGCGGAGAGGTTGTGGAGATCACGGCTGGCGGCTTCGGTCTGCTCCACCTGTTCCTGGTTGCTGGAGGCGATCGAGGCGATTTCCGTGAGGTTGCGGGAAATGTCCTCGGCCACGGCGGTCTGTTCCTCGGCGGCGGTAGCGATCTGGCGGTTCATGTCGCGGATCGATTCGACCGAGGCGGTGATCTGGCGCAGCATGGCGCCGGCGTTGGCAACCTGCTCGGCACCGGCCTCGCTGCGCGACTGCCCGCTTTCGATGGCGCGCGCGGCATTCACCGCGCCGTTCTGCACGGTATCGATGATCTGGTGGATCTCGGCGATGGACTCGGCGGTGCGCTGCGCCAGGGTGCGGACCTCGTCGGCGACCACCGCGAAGCCACGGCCGGCATCGCCGGCGCGGGCGGCTTCGATGGCCGCGTTGAGGGCGAGCAGGTTGGTCTGCTCGGCAATGCCGCGGATCACGTCGAGGACCTTGCCGATCCTGCCGCTATCGCTTTCCAATTGGCGGATGACCTCCACCGTATGGTCGATCTCCTTGCGCATCTCGCCGATGCTGCGAATCGTTTCTTCCATCACGTCTTCGCCGCGCTGGGCGGAATCGTCCGCCTCGTCGGCGGCCTTGGCCGCGTCGCCGGCGTAGCGCGCCACTTCCTGGGCGGTGGCGGACATTTCCTGCATCGCCGTGGCGACCTGGTCGGTGCGGCTGAACTGCTCGCGGGTACCGGCCGCCATCAGGCTGGCGATCGCGTTCAGTGAGCCGCTGGCGCTGTCCAGGTCGCGGGTACTGCGCCGCAGCCGCTCGAAGATGTCCACCAGGAAGTCGCGCAGCGTGTTGGCGGCCAGGGCCAGCTTGCCGAGTTCGTCCTTGCGCCGGATCTCGATGCGCTCGCCGAAGTCGCCATGGCTGAGCTGGGCGATGTGCTCGATCAGGCGTTGCACCGGACGGACCAGGTTGCGATTGACCAGCCACAGGCTGAGCAGGGCGACGGCCAGGCTGGCGCCGATCAGCACCAGGCTGCCGAGCAGCATGGTGCGCCGGGCCTCCGCGCTGATGGCGGCGGAACGGAGATCACTGGCCTGGTGCAGTTCGTCACGCAAGGCCTGCATCTGCGCGGTGGTGGCGCGGTCGATGCCGGTCACCGCCAGGTCGCCGGCGATGGGGTCGGCGCCCGCCTCGAGGAACCGTTGCCTGCCTTGTCGGTAAGCCGTACCGAGTCGCCGGTGCTCTTCGCGCAGGCGCTCGACACGATCCTTCAACTCGCCTTCGGCCACGCTGCCCAGGCGCCCGAGGATGTCCTGCACCGCTCGTTCCTGGGCTTCGAACTGGCTCCAGTATTTCGTCTGGGCCTCTGCCTGGCGTCCGCGCAGCAGGACGTTCTTCCATTCCTGGACCTGGCCGCGGAATTGCAGGTTGGCCTCGTCGATCAGTTGCGCCGCCCGCACGGGGCCGCCGAGCAGCTCGCGGTAGGCGCGTACGTCGCCGGTCAGCGAGCCGAAGCAGGCCAGGGCTATGAGTAGCAGCGCCGCCAGGCTGCCGCCGAGCAGGACAAGGATTTGCGCACGTAGGGATTGTTGCAGCATGGAACGCCTCGATGGATTGCCAGGTTGGACCGGCACGCAGGCTGCGACGAGGCAGCCGAGGACGTCCCTGTGGCCCGGCGAGGCGGGCGTGGCGCGTGTTCCGGCTCGCAGAGTATCGACAGCGGATCTGACAACTTGAGGACGACGCAGGGGCCGGGCCAGAGCCGACGAAGGGAAATAGCTGGCATGGATGTTCTGCGGGGCTTCGGTTAATCTCTGTGACGAATGTCACATTGTGCCAGTCGAAGGATCTGACTCATGGATGTCCCTCCCACCGTTCAGGATGAACAGGCCGTTTCCCGCCAGTTGCACTCGTTGAGTGTGCGCAATCTCGCTCACTTGGCTGCCGCCCTGACCCAGCTCGGCTTCGAGCTGTCGCGCAGCTCCGACCCTGGCACCCGCCAGGCGGCCAATGCCTTCATCGGCCAGTTGGCCAATATCAACCAGGACATCGATCGACAGATCGAGCTGCTCGGCGCGCTGGACGCCGACAGCGTGGGGTTTCGCCTGCTGGACGAGGTGCAATACCCGGATGCGCCCGAATGAGCCGACGCCAGGAGCACGCAAAGAGTGGAGGGGGTGTGCGGGCCGAGAGCGGCAGTCTCCCGGCGTGGCGCTGATCAGTCTTCCTGGCGCAGGTCGCTGAGCATCTGCTCCCAGTACTGGTTGGCCTTGCGGTTGAGATCGAAGGCGGCTTGACGCAACTGGTCGTACTCGGCGCCGCTGTAGCCGCTTTCGCGCAGCTTTTGGCGAGCGGCGTCGGCTTCTTCGCGCAGACGGTTGTAGGTCGCCTGGTCGTCCGCCCAGGTCCTACCTGTGCGCCGGGTGTACTTGTCCTGGGGTTCAGCCATGGGTTCTCCTTGCGGGCCGGATGGGACTTGGAAAAACGCTGCGCTGAACAGACTTTTTCCAATGGCAAAAATTCAAAAAAAACTGACGGATTGCGCGACTTCGCTATTGGTACCGATGTCCCATACCTGTACGCCAGCCGATGAAATTTGTGCGTTCCTCGCCAAGTCGGCTAGCTTGTTCAGGCTTGCGCCTTGGCGCTCGCCGTCTCTCCGGTAAGCTGGGAACGTTGTCGCCATGGGCTCGGAGACTGCGCGGACGGCGCCATGGCGACAGGTCCGACCTTTCCCTCCGATGGGTTTTGCGAGTAAGGAAATGCTATGAGAAGCAAGGCGTCCGGCTTGGCGCTGGTGGTAGTGGCGGGGCTTGTGGCGGGTTGCGCCAGCAGTGGCTATCAGCCCGAGGTCGACTGGCCGGCCGGCTGGCAGGTGATCACCGAGAGCATCCCACCCGAGGCCCGCGACGTGGAGCAACTGGGCTCCCGGCAACTGGCGACCAAGCTCGGGCCGGGAGGCGAGAAGGAAGCCAGCATCGAGTTGCTCAGCCTGAAGATGATGGAAGAGGAGTCGGTGGAGATCGACGGCCAGTTCCAGAGTGTCTTCGATGTCGTCCAATCGGGCTACCGCAAGGCCGGGCTGGGCTCGCGCTGCACCACGCCGATCCGCTCGAACCTCGGCGGCCTGGCATCGCTGGAGACCCACTGCCGGATCAGCCAGGGCAACGAGGTGCTGCTGACCCAGATCGTGGCGATGGCCCTGGGACAGCGCGCGATGTACTCCCTGGTATATACCGCCAGTCCGGCCAACAGCGTGGTCTACCGGCAGAGCTACCTGCGCACCCGGGCCAGCCTGGTCCTGCGCTGAAGGGCCAGCCGCTCGACGCCTGGACGCGACCGGCGTCGCTCAGGCTTCCTCGGGCGGTGCCTCGACGCTGAGATAGCGCTGGGCGCCGCAACGCCGGCAACGTTGGCGCAGCATCAGGTCGGGGCCTACCGTGACCAGGCTACCTTCGTCCCAGCGGCAACCTCGCAAGAAACAACGCAAGCGCATGACTCCTCCCCGCGGGGCGGCTCGCCCCGTCCACGAAACAGGCAGTGGTGGTGTGGTTCACTCCGGCTTGTTCTTGTCTGGAGGTGGGAAAAGCCTGCGGCGAAGCGTCTAGAATGGGCAACCTAAATTCGCCGGTTCATTCCGCGGCGGGATTCATCACCCAACTGGCGGCGGTGACCTGCGGTGCCAGGCACAGCTCGCCGACCATCTGTTCCACCAGCGAATCCTCCTTGTGCAGGGTGAACACCACGGCGTTCACTTCTA
The DNA here is from genome assembly GCF_001836405.1 of Pseudomonas sp. HMSC057H01. Classification (NCBI taxonomy): domain Bacteria; kingdom Pseudomonadati; phylum Pseudomonadota; class Gammaproteobacteria; order Pseudomonadales; family Pseudomonadaceae; genus Pseudomonas; species Pseudomonas sp. HMSC057H01. The sequence goes on from NZ_KV828521.1 coordinate 22,441, forward strand.
CGTTGCCGCTGCCTTTCAGCGCGTGGCTTTCCAAGCTCTGCAGGTTCAGGCGGTTGTCGCCCATGCGTTGCAGCAACTGCATGCGCACCAGCGCTTCGTTGCGCGCCTCGCAGGACACGCTGATCTGGTAGAAGCGCTCCTGCTCGGCCTCGCCCGAGGTGTGGCGGTCCACCACCCGGCCGAGAGCGGGCAGGAACAGGTTGGCGATGACGATCAGCGCGGTCGTCATGCAGGCCGCCAGGATGAAACCGCTGCCGGCCAGTACGCCGATCGCGCCGGTGCTCCAGATGCTCGCCGCAGTGCTCAGGCCGCGTACGCTGAGGCCGTCGCGCATGATCACGCCGGCGCCGAGAAAACCGATGCCGCTGACTACCTGGGCCGCCATGCGGGTCACGCTGACCTCGTTGTCGAGCAACAGCGGCAGGATCGAGAAGCTGGCCGCACCGAGTGCGACCATCGCGTGGGTGGCCATGCCGGAAGAGCGTTGTCGCCATTGCCGCTCGAGACCGACCAGCGCACCGAGGCCGAGGGCCGTCACCAGGCCGATGGCGATTTCCGGGGTCATGCTGTGCTCCTGTGAAAAACCGCCCATTCTACGCCGTTCCGTTGGGCCGCGCCGGAGCCGACGGCCCTGGGCGGACAAGCCTCTTGCGTTTACCTTTACGTTAACGTAAACATGCTCTTCGACTTCACCGACACCGCTCGCCGGTGTCCGTCGTAGCGCCCTGGCGGCGCAGGACGACGGTTCAGCGACATTCCCAGAACAACCACAACAAGGGAAAGCCATGAATCAGCCGAGCTATACCTCGGGTCGCCAGGATGTCGCCTTGCTGGCGACCACCGTCGGCGACGCCTTCGATGCCACCGTCGCGCATCATGCCGAGCGCGAGGCGCTGGTGGTGCGGCATCAACGCCTGCGCTACAGCTGGCGGCAACTGGCGGAGCGGGTCGATACCTACGCCCGCGCCTTCATCGCCCTGGGCCTGCGCCCCGGCGAGCGCCTGGGGATCTGGGCGCCGAACTGCGCCGAATGGTGCATTACCCAGTTCGCCAGCGCCAAGGTCGGTGCGGTCCTGGTGAACATCAACCCGGCATACCGCAGCAGCGAGCTGGAATACGCTCTCAAGCAGTCCGGTTGCAGCTGGCTGATCTGCGCCGACGCCTTCAAGACCAGCGACTACCACGCGATGCTCGGCGACCTGCTGCCGGAGCTGGCGCGGGCGCGTCCGGGCGAACTGGCCAGCGAGCGCCTGCCGGAGCTGCGCGGCGTGATCAGCCTGGCCGAGCGGGCGCCGGCGGGCTTCCTGCACTGGCAGGGCCTGCCGGGGCTGGCCGCCGCGGTAGGCGCCGAGGAACTGCGCCAGCGCCAGGCCTCGCTGCAGTTCGACGAGCCGATCAACATCCAGTACACCTCCGGTACCACGGGCTTCCCCAAGGGCGCCACCCTCAGCCACTACAACATCCTCAACAACGGCTACATGGTCGGCGAAAGCCTCGGACTCGGCGCGGAAGACCGCCTGGTGATCCCGGTGCCGCTGTATCACTGCTTCGGCATGGTGATGGGCAACCTCGGCTGCGTCACCCACGGCTCGACCATGATCTACCCGGCGCCCAGCTTCGACGCCGAGGCGACCCTGCTGGCCGTGGCCGAGGAGCGCGCCACCGCGCTGTACGGGGTACCGACCATGTTCATCGCCGAGCTGGATCATCCGCGCCGCCGCGAATTCGACCTTTCCAGCCTGCGCACCGGAATCATGGCCGGCGCCACCTGCCCGATCGAGGTGATGCGGCGGGTCATTGGCGACATGCACATGGCCGAGGTGCAGATCGCCTACGGCATGACCGAGACCAGCCCGGTGTCGCTGCAGACCGGTCCGGACGATGGCCTGGAGCTGCGCGTGACCACTGTCGGACGCACCCAGCCGAGGCTGGAGAGCAAGATCGTCGACCAGACGGGCAGGGTGGTGCCGCGCGGCGAGATCGGCGAGCTGTGCACCCGCGGCTACAGCGTGATGCTCGGCTACTGGAACGACCCCCAGGCCACCGCCGAGGCCATCGACCCGGCGCGCTGGATGCACACCGGCGACCTGGCGGTGATGGACGACGACGGCTACGTGCGGATCGTCGGGCGCAGCAAGGACATGATCATCCGCGGCGGCGAGAACATCTATCCGCGCGAACTGGAGGAGTTCTTCTTCACTCACCCGGCGGTGGCCGACGTGCAGGTGATCGGCATCCCCGACGAGCGCTATGGCGAGGAAATCGTCGCCTGGATCAAGCTGCATCCGGGCCACCACGCCGATGACGAACAGTTGCGGGCGTTCTGCAAGGCGCGTATCGCTCACTTCAAGATCCCGCGCCACTTCAGGTTCGTCGACGAGTTCCCGATGACCGTTACCGGCAAGATCCAGAAGTTCCGCATGCGCGAGATCAGCATCGAAGAGATTCGCCTACTCGCGCTGCGCCAGGGGCGCGATTGAGAGGATGGAGCCGCGCCCCGCTCCTGCGCTAAGGTGGCGGGCGGCGCGCAGCGAGGCGAGAGGGACGGGTGAAGAACGACGGCGAGACTCAGGCGAGCACCAAGGGCACCATCTCGGTGCGCCTGGTCGGCGAGGCGCTGGTGGAGTGGCGCCGGCAGGGCGGCGAGGAGGGGGAGGTCCTCCAGGCCGCCGGTATCGATCCGCAGTTGCTCGGCAAACCCTACGCGCGGGTCACCTCGCACGCCTATTCGCGGCTCTGGCTGGATCTGGCTCGGCGCATGGACGACGAGTTCTTCGGCATGGACGCGCGGCGCCTGAAGAGTGGCAGCTTCGCTTTCATGAGCCGCTGCGCGATCCACGAGCAGACCCTGGAACCGGCGCTGACCGGCATCCTGCGATTCCTCTGCCTGCAGTTCGACGACTTCCAGCCGCGCCTGCAGCGCCGCGGCGGCCTGGCGGAAATCGTCCTCGACGAGGCGCCGGGCCGGTACGGGCGAGCGCTGTCCTACTTCACCCTGTGGATGATCACCCATGGCCTGGCCTGCTGGCTGGTCGGCCGGCGCATCCCGATCCTGGCCATCGACCTGCGCTGTCCGCAGCCGGACTACATCGAGGACTACCGGGTGATGTTCAGCGACAACCTGCGTTTCTCCCGTCCCCTCAGCCGCCTGCTGTTCAATGCCGACTGCCTGGCTCTGCCGGTCCGCCGCGACAAGCGGGAGCTGCGGCGCTTCCTGCTCGGCGCGCCGGCCAACATCCTGGTCCGCTATCGCGATCCGCAGAGCCTGGCGGCGCGGATCAAGGCCTACCTGCGCAGCCTGCGGCCGGGACGCTGGCCGGACGCGGACGCGCTCGCCGGGCATTTCTTCATGGCGCCCTCGACCCTGCGCCGCAAGCTGTCCCTGGAAGGGCAGAGCTACCAGGCGCTGAAGGACCAGGTCCGCCGCGACCTGGCCATCGCGCGGCTGGACGCCGGCGCGGCGAATTTCGCCGAACTGGCGCTGGAGCTGGGCTTCGCCGATGGCAGCGCGTTCCACAAGGCGTTCAAGAAGTGGACCGGCTTGACCCCCGGGCAGTACCGGGCGCAGGTCGCGGCGGAAACCGCGTCGGCCGAGTCGTCAGGCGTCTTGTCCGAAACGCTCGGCCGTCGATAGGGCGAATGCCGCGCAGCATCATCCGCGGTATGTCGCGAACGGTTCGGGGGGACAGGCAGCCAGCCCGGATTGTCCAAACCGCTCAGGCAGATTGAAGCCTTTCGACATTGCCCCGCGCCAGCCACGGCGTGAAGATTCCGGCTACTCCATACAAAAACAAGCCGAGGAGTCCTGCAATGCGCGACTACGCCACCACTGCCGCCGGGTTCGACTTGCAGCGGACCGCCGCCGCCACGCTTTCCGGCACGCTCCAGGCGCTCAACGCCTGCGTCGAATGCTGCGACCGGCATGCCCTGCCGGGTCGGATCGCGTTGTTCTGGGAGGGCAAGGATGGCAGTCGCGCCAGCTATACCTTCAGCGAGCTGAAAGCGCTCTCCGGACGTTTCGCCAATTTCCTCCAGGCCCAGGGCGTACGCCCGGGCGATTGCGTCGCCGGCCTGTTGCCGCGCACGCCCGAGCTGCTGGTCACCATCCTCGGCGCCTGGCGCCTGGGCGCGGTGTACCAGCCGCTGTTCACCGCCTTCGGCCCGAAGGCCATCGAACACCGCGTGGCGACCGCCGGCAGCAAGGTGCTGGTCACCGATGCGGCCAACCGCGACAAGCTCGACGAACTCGCCGATCCGCCTCTGGCCGTCACCGTCGGCGGACCGAAGGGGCAGGGCATCCGTCGCGGCGATTTCAGCTTCTGGGCCGAGCTGGAGCGCTATCCGGCCGAATTCGAGCCGGTTCCGCGCAGCGGCGAGGATCCGTTCCTGATGATGTTCACCTCCGGCACCACCGGCCTGGCCAAACCGGTGCCGGTGCCGCTCAAGGCGATCCTCGCCTTCGTCGGCTACCTGCGCGAGGCGGTGGACCTGCGCCCCGAGGACGCCTTCTGGAACCTCGCCGATCCGGGCTGGGCCTACGGCCTCTACTACGCTGTCGCCGGTCCCCTCGCCATGGGCCATCCGACCACCTTCTACGAAGGGCCGTTCAGCGTGGAAAGCACCTGCCGGATCATCCGTGACTACGGCATCACCAACCTCGCCGGATCGCCCACCGCCTATCGCCTGCTGATGGCCGCCGGCGCGGCCGCGGAAACTGCGCTGAAGGGGCGCCTGCGCGCGGTCAGCAGCGCCGGCGAGCCGTTGACGCCGGAGGTGATCCGCTGGTTCGCCGACAGGCTCGGCACCACCATCCACGACCATTACGGGCAGACCGAGCTGGGCATGGTGCTGTGCAACCACCATGCCCTGGCGCATCCGGTGCGGGTCGGCGCCGCCGGATTCGCCTGTCCCGGGCACCGGGTGGTAGTGCTGGACGACGATCTCAACGAACTGCCGCCCGGCCAGCCGGGCATCCTCGCCCTCGACCGGCGGCGTTCGCCGCTGATGTGGTTCCCCGGCTACCAGGGCCTGGAAACCGCAGCCTTCGTCGGCGACTACTACCTGAGCGGCGATACCGTCGAACTCAACGAAGACGGCAGCATCAGCTTCGTCGGCCGCGCCGACGACGTCATTACCACCTCTGGCTACCGGGTCGGCCCGTTCGATGTGGAGAGCGCGCTGATCGAACACCCGGCAGTGATGGAGGCGGCGGTGATCGGCAAGCCCGACCCGGAGCGCACCGAACTGGTCAAGGCCTTCGTCGTGCTCTGCGCCGGCCACCGGCCGACGCCGGAACTGGCGGACGAACTGCAGCGATACGTGCGCCAGCGCCTGTCGGCGCACGCCTACCCGCGGGAGATCGAGTTCCTCGAGGAACTGCCGAAGACCCCCAGCGGCAAGATCCAGCGCTTTCTCCTGCGCAACCAGGAGATCGCCCGGCAACGCGAGGCGGCCCCACGGGCGGCCGCCGCGAACTGATTCAGCAGGAGAAAACGACGTGCGTATCGAAAATCGAGTGTTCCTGGTCACCGGCGGTAGCTCCGGGCTCGGCGCCGCCACCGCGAAGATGCTGGTGGAGCAGGGCGGCAAGGTGGTGCTGGCCGACATCAACGCCGAGGCCGGCGCGGCCAAGGCCGCCGAGCTTGGCGCCCAGGCGCGCTTCGTCAGGGCCGACATCGCCAGCGAGGCCGACGGCCGCCAGGCCGTGGCCACTGCACTGGAGGCCTTCGGCGGCCTCCATGGCCTGGCCAATTGCGCGGGCGTGGCGCCGGCCGAGAAGGTCCTCGGACGCAATGGCATCCATGCCCTGGAGAGTTTCCGCCGGGTCATCGACATCAACCTGGTGGGCAGCTTCAACATGCTGCGCCTGGCCGCCGAGGCCATGTCCCAGGGCCAGCCGGACGAGGGCGGCGAGCGCGGGGTGATCGTCAATACCGCCTCGGTGGCGGCGTTCGACGGGCAGATCGGCCAGGCCGCCTATTCCGCCTCGAAGAGCGGGGTGGTCGGCATGACCCTGCCCATCGCCCGCGAGCTGGCGCGCTTCGGCATCCGAGTGATGACCATCGCCCCGGGCATCTTCGAGACACCGATGATGGCCGGCATGCCCCAGGAGGTGCGCGACTCCCTCGGCGCCAGCGTGCCGTTCCCGCCGCGCCTGGGGCGTCCGGACGAATACGCCGCGCTGGTCCGGCAGATCATCGAGAACAGCATGCTCAACGGCGAAGTGATTCGCCTCGACGGCGCCATCCGCATGGCCGCCCGCTAATACAGGAGGAAGATTCCATGACCCGCGAAGATCCGATCGTCATCGTCAGCGCCGTCCGCACCCCGATGGGCGGCTTCCTCGGCGACTTCAAGGACGTCAACGCCGCTACCCTCGGCGCCGCGGCGGTGCGCGCCGCGGTGGAGCGGGCGCGCCTGCAAGCCGACGAAGTGGACGAGGCCGTGCTCGGCTGCGTGCTCGCCGCCGGCCAGGGCCAGGCGCCGGCGCGCCAGGCGGTGCTTGGCGCCGGGCTGGCGCGCGGCACGCCGTGCTCGACGCTGAACAAGATGTGTGGCTCGGGCATGAAGGCGCTGATGCTCGCCCACGACACGTTGCTCGCCGGCAGCGCCGGGGTCGCGCTGGCCGGGGGCATGGAAAGCATGTCCAACGCGCCCTACCTGCTGGAGCGCGCCCGTAGCGGCTACCGCATGGGCCACGGCAAGGTGCTCGACCACATGTTCCTCGACGGCCTCGAAGACGCCTACGACAAGGGCCGCCTGATGGGCACCTTCGCCGAGGACTGCGCCGAGGCCTACGGCTTCACCCGCGAAGCACAGGACGAGTTCGCCGTGGCCTCGCTGACCCGCGCGCAGCAAGCCATGCGCGACGGGCGCTTCCAGGCCGAGATCGTGCCGCTGACGGTCACCGCCGGCAAGACCGAGCGCCTGGTGGATAGCGACGAGCAGCCGCCGAAGGCCCGGCTGGACAAGATCCCGACCCTGAAGCCGGCGTTCCGCGAAGGCGGCACGGTAACCGCGGCCAACTCCAGTTCGATTTCCGACGGCGCCGCCGCGCTGGTCCTGATGCGCCTTTCCGAGGCCGAGCGACGCGGGCTCGCGCCGTTGGCGGCGATTCGTGGGCATGCTTCGTTCGCCGACGCGCCGAACCTGTTCCCCACCGCGCCGGTCGGTGCGGTGAAGCGCCTGATGCAGCGTACCGGCTGGTCGCTGGGCGAGGTCGACCTGTTCGAGGTCAACGAAGCCTTCGCCGTGGTCGGCATGGCGGCAATGCGCGACCTCGACCTGTCCCACGAGCACCTCAACGTCCACGGCGGCGCCTGTGCGCTGGGCCATCCGATCGGCGCGTCCGGCGCGCGGATCGTCGTGACCCTGCTCAACGCCCTGCAGCAGTACGACCTGGAACGCGGCGTGGCGGCGGTCTGCATCGGCGGCGGCGAGGCGACCGCGATCGCCGTCGAGCGCTTGCGCTGATGCAGGCAGTGAAGAAGAGGAACCCGCGATGATTCCCTGCGAAGAAGAGATCCAGATCCGTGACATGGCGCGGCAGTTCGCCCAGGAACGGCTGAAACCGTTCGCCGCCGACTGGGACCGCGAGCACCGTTTCCCGGCCGAGGCGATCCGCGAGATGGCCGACCTCGGCTTCCTCGGCATGCTGGTGCCCGAGGAATGGGGCGGCGCGCAGACCGGGCACCTGGCCTACGCCATGGCCCTCGAGGAGATCGCCGCTGGCGACGGCGCCTGCTCGACCATCATGAGCGTGCACAACTCGGTCGGCTGCATGCCGATCCACAAGTTCGGCAGCGCCGAGCAGAAGGAGCGCTTCCTCCGTCCGCTGGCCCAGGGTTCGATGCTCGGCGCCTTCGCCCTGACCGAGCCGCAGGCCGGTTCCGACGCCAGCTTCCTGAAGACCCGCGCCCGCCGCGACGGTGACCACTACGTGCTGAACGGTGCCAAGCAGTTCATCACTTCGGGCAGCCACGCGGGGATGGTGATCGTCTTCGCGGTCACCGATCCGGATGCCGGAAAGCGCGGCATCAGCGCGTTCATCGTGCCCACCGACACGCCCGGCTACGAGGTGGTGCGGATCGAGGACAAGCTCGGCCAGCACGCCTCGGACACCTGCCAGCTGGCCTTCAACGACCTGCGTATCCCGGCCACGCTGCGCCTGGGCGAGGAGGGCGAGGGCTACCGCATTGCCCTGGCCAACCTCGAAGGCGGCCGCATCGGCATCGCCGCCCAGGCGGTCGGCATGGCGCGCGCGGCGTTCGAGGCGGCGCGCGACTACGCCCACGAGCGGGAAACCTTCGGCAAGCCGATCATCGAGCACCAGGCAGTGGCCTTCCGCCTGGCCGACATGGCTACCCGCATCGCCGTGGCGCGGCAGATGGTCCACCACGCCGCCAGCCTGCGCGAAGCCGGCCTGCCGTGTCTGACCGAAGCCTCGATGGCCAAGCTGTTCGCCTCGGAAATGGCCGAGGAAGTCTGCTCCGCGGCGATCCAGACCCTCGGTGGCTACGGCTATCTCAAGGACTTCCCGGTGGAGCGCATCTATCGGGACGTGCGGGTCTGCCAGATCTACGAGGGCACCAGCGACGTGCAGCGCCTGGTGATCGTGCGCAGCCTGTAGCGGCGACTATCCGTCGTTTCCGCAACGGCGCCTTCTCCCTTCAGGGAGAGGGCGCACTGAGGCATCTCGGAAGCAAATGCCCGAGCCTCGTTCGCCCTACGCCCCTTGGCAGGCGCTCACGCCGGCTGCGCCGCCTTGTTCTCGCGCGCGGTGACCTGCTGGCACAGCTCGATGATCTGTTCGCGCATCCAGCGGTTGGCCGGGTCCTGGTCGGTGCTTTCGTGCCAGTACAGGTGGGTTTCCAGTTTCGGCACGTCGCTCACCGGCAGCTCCGCGTAGTGCAGGTCGTGGTGACGGGCGAAGCGTTCCGGCACGGTCATCGCCATGTCGGTCTGCTGGACCACCGTGGAGGCCATCAGGTAGTGCTGCGAGCGCAGCGCGATCTTGCGCTGGATGCCCATCTTGCCCAGCGCCAGGTCGATGTAGCCGAGGCCGCTGCGGCGGCTGGAAATATGGATGTGGGTCAGGCCCAGGTAATCGTCCAGGGCCAGCTTCGGCTTGCCCGCCAGTGGGTGGCCGCGGCGCATGGCGCAGACGTAGCGGTCCTCCATCAGCTTGACGTGGCGCACCTGGGGATCGGTGTTCAGCGGCGCGTCGACGGCGAAGTCGAGGCGGCCGGCGGCGAGTTCCTTGGTGGTTTCGCGGCGCTTGGCGAGGAAGCTCTCGATATGCACGTTCGGCGCCAGGCGGCGCAAGCGCTGGAACAGCGGGGGGAGGATGACCGCTTCGGTGAGGTCGGTCATGCTGATGCGGTAGGTCTTGTTCGCCTGCTGCGGATCGAAGCTGCGGCTCTCCTGCACCGAAACCCGCAGCAACTGCAGCGCGTTGCGCACCGGGCCGATGATGTTCTGCGCCATCGGGGTCGGCACCATGCCCTGGGCGGTGCGCACGAACAGCGGGTCGTTGAAGGTCTCGCGCAGGCGGGAAAGGGCGTTGGATACGGCTGGCTGGGTGATGCCGACGATTTGCCCGGCGCGGGTCAGGTTGGCTTCGGTATAGATCGCATCGAACACGATGAACAGGTTCAGGTCGACTTTGTTCAGGTTCATGGCACTGGCTCCGCGACTTTTCTTGTTATTGGGGGCTTGGATGACCCCCATATGGATCATGAATGTTCATGGACGGAAAAAATAGACTGGGCAAATCTTAAGCCCTGTTCCGGCATCGTTACCAGCGCCTTTGTCCGATGCCTCGCCTGCCAACCCGTCAGAAGGTATCCCCCATGGATTTCGCCTATTCCCCCAAGGTCCAGGAGCTGCGTGAACGTGTCAGCGCGTTCATGGAAGCGCATGTCTATCCCGCCGAGGCCGTGTTCGAGCGCCAGGTCGCCGAGGGCGACCGCTGGCAGCCGACGGCGATCATGGAAGAGCTGAAGGCCAAGGCCAAGGCCGAAGGGCTGTGGAACCTGTTCCTGCCCGAGTCCGAGTATGGTGCCGGGCTGGCCAACCACGAATACGCGCCGCTGGCGGAAATCATGGGCCGTTCGCTGATCGGGCCGGAACCCTTCAACTGCGCCGCGCCGGATACCGGCAACATGGAGGTGCTGGTGCGCTACGGCAGCGAGGAGCAGAAGCGCACCTGGCTGGAACCGCTGCTGAGCGGCGAGATCCGCTCGGCCTTCGCCATGACCGAACCGGGCGTGGCCTCGTCCGACGCCACCAATATGGAGGCGCGCGCCGAGCGCCAGGGCAACGACTGGGTGATCAACGGGCGCAAGTGGTGGACTTCCGGCGCCTGCGATCCGCGCTGCAAGATCCTGATCTTCATGGGCCTGACCAACCCGGACGCGCCGCGCCACCAGCAGCACTCGATGATCCTGGTACCGGTCGACACCCCCGGGGTGAAGATCCTCCGTCCGCTGCCGGTGTTCGGCTACGACGACGCGCCGCATGGCCATGCCGAAGTGCTGTTCGAGAACGTGCGGGTGCCCTACGAGAACGTCATCCTCGGCGAGGGCCGCGGTTTCGAGATCGCCCAGGGGCGCCTCGGCCCGGGCCGCATCCACCACTGCATGCGCTCCATCGGCATGGCCGAGCGCGCCCTCGAACTGATGTGCAAGCGCGCGGTCAGCCGTACCGCGTTCGGCAAGCCGCTGGCGCGCCTGGGCGGCAACATCGACCACATCGCCGACTCGCGGATGGAGATCAACATGGCACGCCTGCTGACCCTGCAGGCCGCCTACATGATGGATACCGTGGGCAACAAGATCGCCCAGAGCGAAATCGCCCAGATCAAGGTGGTGGCGCCCAACGTGGCGTTGAAGGTGATCGACCGGGCGATCCAGATGCACGGTGGCGCCGGGGTTTCCAACGACTTCCCGCTGGCCTACTGGTACGCCATGCAGCGCACCCTGCGCCTGGCCGACGGTCCGGACGAGGTGCACCGCGCGGCGATCGGCAAGTTCGAGCTGGGCAAGTACGTGCCCAGGGAGATGCTGCGCAGCAGCCGCTGACGGCTGTGGTATAGGGGAAAGGCCCGCGGGTGCGGGCCTTTTTCATTCCGGGGAGTCTGCCCCTTTTTCCTCGGCGTTGCGTTCCAGCTGCCACGCGCGACGGCTGTGCAGCAGGGCGGCGAACTCGCGGGCCGCCCGCTCGTTGCGGAAGCAGATCCCACGCGTGCCGAGGCGGACCCGCCAGAAAGGTTCAGCGTGGGTGTCCAGACGTTCGATCCAGAGCGTGTTCGGCATTCGGTTCGGCCTTGTCCTCGACGGTGGCTTTCGGCGTGCGGGTCTTCAGCAGGGAGAGCAGGATACCGCCCGCCAGCAGGCCGAAGGTTACGCCAAGCGAGAGGCCGGCGGGAATCTTGCCGATCACACCGTGGAGCATGATCTTCGCACCGATGAACACCAGCACCAGGGCCAGGGCGTATTTCAGGTAGACGAAGCGGTGGATCATCGCCGCCAGCGAGAAGTACAGGGCGCGCAGGCCGAGGATGGCGAAGATGTTCGAGGTGTAGACGATGAACGGGTCCTGGGTGATGGCGAAGATCGCCGGCACGCTGTCCACCGCGAACACCAGGTCGGCCAGCTCGATCAGCACCAGGGCGAAGAACAGCGGGGTGGCGTAGCGCACCAGCTTGCCGCTGGCGTCCGGCAGGCGGACGAAGAAGTGATGCTCGTGCAGTTCCTTGGTCACCCGCATGTGCTTGCGCAGGAAGCGCAGCACCGGGTTGTGCTCCAGGTCGGGTTCTTCCTCGTGCTTGTTGAACAGCATCTTCACGCCGCTGAACAGCAGGAAGGCGCCGAACACGTACATGATCCAGTCGAATTCCTTCACCAGCGCGGCGCCCAGGCCGATCATGATGGCCCGCAGGACGATGGCGCCGAGGATGCCCCAGAACAGCACCTGGTGCTGGTAGCGGCGGGGGATGCCGAAGAAACTGAAGATCATCGCCATGACGAACACGTTGTCCATCGATAGCGACTGTTCGACCAGGAAGCCGGTGTAGTACTCCACCGCGCTGGTGGGGCCGAAGGCGTACCAGACCCAGCCGCCGAAGGCCAGGCCGCAGGCGAAGTAGCCGGCGGACAGCAGCAGGCTTTCGCGCACGCCGATTTCGTGGTGGTCGCGTTGCAGCACGCCGAGGTCGAGGACCAGGAGAACGATGACGATGGCCAGGAAGGCCAGCCAGAACCAGATAGCCGTACCGAGGAACGGTTCGGTGAGAAATGCATGCAGAGCTGCCATTGGGCCCCCTCGCTTCGAATTGTCGGATGGTCATGTGACTCCGACATGGCGGCAATTGCTTACCGTCAGAGGGGCCCGCAGTCACTCGGAAAAAATAAACCAGGCTCCGGGCGCCGGCAAAACGGCGAGGTTACAAAGTGCTACAGCGTTCAGTAGACCCAGACTTCCACCCGCCGGTTCTTCTGTCGGCCCAGTTCCTGGTCGTTGCTGGCGACCGGCAACTCGTCGCCGAAGCCGGCGATCTCGCGGAAACTCACGCCGCCGCGGGCCAGTTCGCGGCGCACGGCCATGGCGCGCAGACGCGAAAGCAGGACCGAGCGCTCGGCGTCGGACTTGGGATCGCCGAAGCCCACCAGCACGGTGCGCTCCTGCAACTTCCGATTTTGCCGCAGGTAGTCCAGCAAACGCTGTACGTCGAGCAGTGCCTTGTTGTCGAGCAGCGCGCTGCCTTCCTGGAAGCGGAAGTTCACCGTCAGGCGCCGCGCCTGTTCCGCGAGCTTGCGGTATTCGGCGGGCATCTGCGGGCGCGGTGCGATCTGCACCGCCTGGATCTTCTGCGCGACGAAGCCGCTGCGGGTGACGATCGCCTGGCCGCGCGGGCCTTGGGCGAAACGTACCAGGGCCTGGGCCCAGGGGTTCTTCTCGCCGGGCTTCAGGTAGAGGAACAGGCGGCGCGACAGCGGGTAGTCCTCGGTGGCGATCAGGCTTTCCTGGGGCGCCATCGGCAGCGATTCGCCGTCGGCGATGGCCAAGGCGCGGGCCCGGCCCACCGACGCGATGCCGACGAAGCCGATGGCGTGCGGATCGGCGCTCACCGCGGCCGCCAGCCGATCGTTGGATTCGAAGCGGCGGGCGTCGCTGGCCAGGCTCTTGCCGTGACTGGCCAGCACCAGTTCCTTGAAGGTGTCGTAGGTGCCGGACTGCTCGTCGCGAGCGTACAGGCGGATGGCGCCGCCCTTGCCGCCCAGTTCTTCCCAGGTACGCACCTCGCCGGCGAACACCGCCGCCAGTTGCGCGGTGTCCAGCGAGGCCAGCGGGTTGTCCGGATGCAGGATGATCGCCAGTCCGTCGATGGCGATCACCTGCTCGGCATATGGGCTGCGCAGGTCGCCGAAGCCGGCCAGGGCGCGAACTTCGCTGTCCTTGACGGGACGCGAGGCCGCGGCGAGTTCGGCGTGGCGTTCGAGGAGGGCGGCGAAGCCGGTGCTCGAGCCGTGGGCGGATAGCTCCACCCTCACCAGGCGGCCGTCGCGGCTCTTGCCGAGCAGATGGAGTTCGTTTTCCCGTTCTCCGGGGGTACGGCGGATATCCTCCAGGCCTTCCTCTTCCATCAGGCCCTCGACCAGGGCCGGCAGGAGCTTCGCGCCGATGGTGTTGGAACCCTGGATGCGCAGCGCCGGCGTGTCGTCCGTGGGGATCGGCAAGGGGGCGGCGAATACCGACCAGGGGAAGGCGTAACAGAGGAATCCGAGGAAAACCAGGCTCAGGGTACGGCTCCAGAGGTCTTTGTCACTGGCGCGCTGGCGGTGTGGCATCGCGGGCATCGTCTTCTATGGGGAAGGGAATTTGCCGGCGAGATTAAGTCAGACGGGTGACGCTAAGGTTACAGCGTTGGGGAATCATGGCCCTGCGCCATTGTCTCGGTCAGGAAGTCGAGAAACACCCGGGTCTTGCCGGCCAGTTGGCGCGATGGATAGACCGCGTGGATCGCCGTCTCGTCGGCCTTCCAGCCGGCCAGCAATTCAACCAGGCGGCCTTCGGCCAGTTCCGCCTGTACGTACAGCCGTGGGATCAGACTCAAGCCGAAGCCGGCGAGCAGGGCATCGCGCACCGCCAGGCTGGAGGACACCCGGTAACGCCCGGCGATAGGCACCGCTACGCACTCGCGGCCCTTGCGGAAGGTCCAGCGGTCGGCATGGCCAGAGAGGCTGAAGCGGATGCACTCGTGTTCGCGCAGGGCCTCCGGCCGCAGCGGCTGGCCATGCTGACCGAGGTAGGCCGGCGCCGCGCAGAGCACGTGCTCCAGGATCAGCAGCGGGCGAGCGACCAGGCCGGAGTCCGCAACCCGGTCGCTACCGCGCAGGGCCAGGTCGATGCCTTCGGCGATCAGGTCCTGGCGGCCGTCCTGCAGGAGCAGTTCCAGGCGCAGGTCCGGATAACGCTGGAGAAAAGCCGGAATGGCCGGGGTCAGGCAGGTGAGGGCGAGGGTCAGCGGGGCGCTGACCCGCAGCAGGCCGCTGGGGCCCTGCTGCATCGAAGTGAGCGCGGCGTCGGCGGCCTCGAGGTCGTCGAGGATGCGCTCCAGGCGCTGCCGGTAGACTTCGCCGGCCTCGGTCAGGCTCATGCTGCGGGTGGTGCGATTGATCAGGCGCACCTTGAGGTGCGCTTCCAGCTCGGCGACGTTCTTGCTCACGGCGGCCGGCGAGAGATTCATCTGCCGGGCCGCGGCGGCGAAGCCGCCATTCGCGGCCACGGCGCGGAAGACCTTGAGGGCGGTGAGGTGATCCACGGGGATAATTCACTGTCAGTAATCAATGAATCAGGGATTAAAGCATTATCAACCCGAGGTGTGCTGGCTAAAGTCTCGCCATAGTCCACGGTCCTAGAGGTGAATGACCATGCAACCCTTCGTCGTCGAACGTCTCGATCACATCGTCCTGCGGGTCCGCGACCTGGAACGCAGCATCGCGTTCTATCGCGATGTCCTCGGTTGCGTGGTGGTGAAGTGGCGCGACGACCTGGAGCTGGCCCATCTACGCCTGGGCACGTCGATGCTCGACCTGGTCGCGGTGTCCGGGTCGCTCGGCCGGGAGGGCGGTGCGGCGCCGGGTGGGGAAGGGCGCAACGTCGACCATTTCTGCGTGCGCATCGAGCCGTTCGACGAGGCCGCGCTGATCGCCCATCTCGAGGGGTTCGGCCTGGTCCCGCAGGTTCCCGCGGAAATCCGCTTCGGCGCCGAGGGCGACGGCTGGTCGCTGTACTTCTTCGATCCGGACGGCAATCGAGTGGAGCTGAAGGGGGCGCGGGTGGACAATCCTGCCTGAGGGAAAGGTCGCGCGCCGGATAGGGGGGCGTCGGCGAGATCGCCCGGGCCAGGCAGCGACCGCCTGAAGGCTCATCCGGGGATGAGCCTTTTCCTTAGGCTGGGTCTCAGGCCAGTTCCAGCCAGATCGGGGCGTGATCGGAGGGTTTCTCCATACCGCGCAGGTCGTAGTCGATGCCGGCGTCCTTGAAGCGCGACTGCAGCACCCGGCTGGCCAGGATCACATCGATGCGCAGGCCGCGCTTGGGGGTGTCCTCGAAGCCACGGCTGCGGTAGTCGAACCAGCTGAAGCGGTCGTTCACCTCCGGATTCAGGGCCCGGAAGCTGTCGACCAGGCCCCAGTTCTTCAAGGTAGCCAGCCATTCGCGCTCTTCCGGCAGGAAGCTGCACTTGCCGGTCTTCAGCCAGCGCTTGCGGTTTTCCTCGCCGATGCCGATGTCGCAGTCTTCCGGCGAGATATTGATGTCGCCCATCACCACCAGGGCCTGCTCGGGCTTGAAGCTGTTCTCCAGCAGCGACTGGAGATCGGCGTAGAAGCGCTGCTTGGCCGGGAACTTGGTCGGATGCTCGCGGTTCTCGCCTTGCGGGAAGTAACCGTTCATCACGGTGATCGGGTTGCCCTGGGCGTCGCTGAAGGTGCCCCAGATGAAGCGACGCTGGGACTCCTCGCCGTCGCTCGGGAAGCCGCGGTGCAGTTCCAGGGGCGCCTGGCGGGAGAGCAGGGCGACGCCGTAGTGGCCTTTCTGCCCGTGGTAGTGGACGTGGTAGCCGAGCGCCTCGATCTCGGCCTGGGGAAACTGGTCGTCGGCGACCTTGGTTTCCTGCAGCCCGATCACGTCGGGCTGGTGCCGCTCGATCAGCGCCGCCAGCTGGTGCGGCCGGGCGCGCAGACCGTTGATATTGAAAGAGACGATTTTCATGGTGGGCGTCCTGGCAAAAACAGGAATGCTAGCCCAGCCGGGGGATGCCTGGCGACCCTGGAGGCGCTGTGCTAGTGTCCGCCGGGTACCCGATGGCTGTGTGGCTTGGCGCTTTGCCGGCCCTGTGGTCTGCCGCGGACGGGGATGGCCAGGCCATCCGCTCGACCAATCGCCGTGGCGAAGCGTGCGTGTCGCTGCGCCGGCGGCCGACAAGGAATGCGTTCCATGCCTGATCAGGTCACCGATGTCCGTCTGCTCGACGACGGCTATAGCCGCGAAGTCCGCTCGCTTTTCTACCACGCCTACCGCCACGAACCGACCTTCGCCTACCTGATGGATGCGCAGCGCGCCGGCTACGACCAGCGCGTGCGTGCCTGCGTCCGGGAGATGGTCGAGCGCCATCTGGGCGAAGAGTTGCCGGCCATCGGCCTGTTCATCGACGATCGGCTGGTCGCGGCGGCCCTGATCACGCCGCCGCAGCGGCGCCTGGATATCACCGAGAGCTGGAGCTGGCGCCTGCGCATGCTGTTCAGCGTCGGCCTGGCCGCGACCCGGCGCTACCTGGATTACCACCGGGCGGTGCAGGCCTGCCTGCCGGTCGGCCCCCATCACCAGTTGCCGATGCTCGGCGTGCATCCCGAGTACCAGGGCAGGCAGATCGGCGAGCAGTTGCTGGCGGCCGTGCAGCGCTGGTGCGCCGAGGACTCCGCTTCGCAGGGGCTGGTCCTGGATACCGGCAATGCGCGCTACCTGGACTTCTACCAGCGGCACGGCTACCGCGAGATCGGCGAGGTGACGCTGGGAGCGGTGCGCGAGCACGTCCTCCTGCATCCTGGCGAGACGCCGGCGGCGACCTGAGCGTTCCCCCGGACGCGCGAGAAAAGCCATGCCTGTCAGGCGCTTGGCGTCATAAAACCCGAATGTCAGGAGGTGGTCGGCGGCGTCCGCGCAAATCTGGACGCGCGCCACCCGCCTGCGTAGCATCCGCGCCATGAGACTGACTCAAGGATTGTTCCGGTTCCCGCTGGCCGGGCTGCTGTGCCTGAGTACGGCCGCCTTCGCGGAGAGCCAGCTTAGCGTGCGCGTCACCCCCGCCAATGCCGCCCTGAAGGCCAATATCGAGGCCTATGTGGGTAGCCTCGGCGAGCGGGACGAAGCGGCGTTGCAACGTTTCCGCCGCAATGCCGAAGCGCAGGCGGAAAAGGCGGCCCAGGCGCTCGGCTACTTCCAGGCGCAGATCGACAGCGAGGTGAAGGACGGCAAGCCGCCGAAGCTCACGCTCAAGGTAGTGCCCGGCGAGCCCGTGCGCCTGCGCCAGGTGAATATCCAGGTGCTCGGCGAGGCCGCCAGCCTGGAGAGCTTCCGCTTGCCGTCGGGCAAGCAACTGAAACCGGGCGCGAAGCTGAACCAGGGCGTCTACGAGGACGCCAAGCGGCTGATCCAGAACCAGGCCTCGCGCTACGGCTTCTTCCAGGGCCGCTTCAGCACCCAGCGCCTGAGCATCGATCCGCGCGCCGGCATCGCCGACATCGACCTGGTCTACGACAGCGGCCAGCGCTACACCTTCGGCAAGGTGAGCTTCGACGGCGACTCGATCATCGAGGAAGAACTGTTGCGCCGCATGGTGCCGTTCAAGGCCGGCCAACCCTATGACTCCGAACTGATCGCCGAACTCAACCAGAACCTGCAATCCAGCGGCTACTTCGAGGGCGTGCGGGTCGACGCCGCGCCGACCCAGGCGCAGGCCGACGGCGCGCGCCAGGCGATCCCGGTAGCGGTCCGGCTGGAGGCGCGCAAGCCCCGGACCATGGGCGTCGGCCTCGGCTTCTCGACCGACGTCGGGGCGCGCGCGAGGTTCAACTGGACCCGCCATTGGGTGAATGCCGAAGGGCATAGCCTGGGATTCGAGTCGGAAATCTCCGCACCACGGCAGAACGTCGGCGCCTGGTACGAGATTCCCCTCGATCCGCCGCTCACCGACAAGCTGCGCTTCACCAGCGGCTACCAGTTCGAAGACCTGGTCGACACCGAGAGCAAGCTGCTGACCCTTGGCGGCGAATGGCACAGCAAGCAGCCCGGTGGCTGGCAGCGGGTGGTTTCGCTGAACTGGATGCGCGAGGAGTACAAGCTGGGCGACGACTCCGGGCTGAGCAGCTTCCTGATGCCGGGGATCGGCTACTCGCTGCTGGAGACCGACAACAAGGTCGACCCCAGCCATGGCTACCGCCTGCAGTTCAACGTCAAGGGGGCGAAGGAAGGCCTGCTGGCCGACGCCGACGTCCTCCATGTCGACGCCATGGCCAAGGGCCTGACCAGCTTCGCCGGCGGCCATCGCCTGCTCGGCCGCCTGCAGGTAGGCGGAATCGCCACCAACGACTACAAGTCGATCCCGCCCTCGCTGCGCTTCTTCGCCGGCGGCGACCAGAGCGTGCGTGGCTACGACTACCGGACGCTGTCGCCGGAGAATTCCGATGGCGACAAGATCGGCGGCCGCTACATGATCGCCGGCAGCGTCGAGTATCAATATCCGCTGGCCGAGCGCTGGCGCCTGGCGACCTTCGTCGACCAGGGCAACGCCTTCAACTCGCTGGACTTCCCGTCGATCAAGACCGGGGTCGGCTTCGGCGTGCGCTGGGTCTCGCCGGTCGGCCCGTTGCGCCTCGACCTGGCCCATGCGCTCGACGACGATGGCGGTTTCCGCCTGCACTTCTCCATGGGGCCAGAACTGTGAAGGCGCTGAAGATCACCCTGCTGGCCATAGTCGGGCTGCTCCTCGCGCTGCTCCTGGGACTCGCTGCGCTGCTCGGCACCCAGGCCGGCAGCGCCTGGCTGCTCGGCCGCGTGCCGGGCCTGCAGGTCAGCGGCTTCGAGGGTCGCCTCGGTGGCGCCTGGCAGGCACAGCGGCTGTCCTGGGCGCAGGACGGTACGCAACTGGTCGTCGAGCGGCCGGAACTGCGCTGGTCGCCGGCTTGCCTGGCGGGGCTGCGCCTGTGCCTGCAGCGGGTGGCCGCCGAGCGGGTCGCGCTGGACCTGCCGCCGAGCGGCGACAGCGCCGACAGCGGGCCGATCAGCCTGCCGACGCTGAAACTGCCGCTGAGCATCGAACTCGGCGAAGTGGCGGTCGGCAGCTTCCTGCTCGACGGCAACCAGCAGGTCGCCGAACTCAAGCTGGCGGCCCATTGGCTGGCCGACGGCCTGCACATCGACTCGCTGACGGCGCGGGGCTTCGGCCTGGACCTGGCGCTCCAGGGGCGCTTGCAGCCGAGCGGCGACTGGCCCTTGCAGGCCGAAGCCACGCTCGGCCTGCCCGCTCCCGAAGGCAAGCCGTGGAAGCTGGCCGTCCAGGTCGGCGGTGAGCTGCAGCAGGCGCTGACCCTGAAAGGCCGCAGCAGCGGTTACCTGGACGGCAGCCTGGAAGGACAGTTGCAGGCGCTGGCGGAAAACCTGCCGGCACGATTGCTGATCCGCGCCGACGGTTTCAAGGGTGCGGCCGGACTACCGGACACCTTGACCCTGAATGCCATCCAGCTCGATGCCGGCGGCGATCTCAAGAGCGGTTACCTGATCCGCGGCGGCGCCAGCCTGCCGGGCGAGGGCGGGGCGGTGGCGTTGAGCCTGGACGGGCGGGTCGACGCCCAGGGCGCGGATATCCGCCAACTGCGCCTGGACGCTGGCGGCGAGCAGCGCCTGGAGCTGGTCGGACGCCTGGACTGGCGCGAAAGCCTGGCCGCCGACGCGACCCTGGACTGGAAGGATTTCCCCTGGCTGCGCCTGTATCCGCTGGCGGAGCCGCCGCCGGTGACGCTGAAGACCTTCAAGGCGGAAGTGCATTACCAGGACCAGCGCTACCTGGGCAATTTCAGCGCGGCGGCGAGCGGTCCGGCGGGCGACTTCACGCTGGCCAGCCCGGTGTCCGGCGACCTCGTCCAGCTCAACCTGCCGTCGCTGCAGCTCCGCGCCGGGCAAGGCCAGGCCGAGGGGCGGGTGACGTTGCGTTTCGACAATGGCGTGGCTTGGGATACCGCCCTGCAGCTCAGCGAACTGAACCCGGCGTACTGGGTCGCCGAGCTGCCGGGTTCACTGGCCGGTCCCTTGCGCAGCCAGGGAAGTGTTCGCGACGAGCGACTGGCGTTGGGCGTGGATCTCGACGTCAAGGGTCGCCTGCGCGGCCAGCCGGCGCTATTCCAGGCGCGCGCCGAAGGCGAGGGGCAGCGCTGGACGCTGGGCAACCTCGACCTGCGCCTGGGGGATAACAAGGTGCAGGGCAGCGGGGCGCTCGACCAGCGCCTGCAAGGCCGCCTGGACATCGCCCTGAACCGTCTCGGCCAGCTTTGGCCGCAACTCTTCGGTCGCCTCGACGGACGCCTCGACCTGGCTGGCAGCCTCGCGGCGCCGCAAGGCAGGCTGAACCTCAAGGGACAGCAGATCGCCTACGCCGAGCAGCGCATCGCCGGCCTCGACCTGCAGGCGAACCTCGATGCCCGGCAGAACGGCACCCTGGCACTGGTCGCTTCCGGCCTGCGCAGCGGCGAAACCGATCTCGGCCTGTTCAAGGCCAATGCCCGCGGCGACCAACACCGCCAGCAACTGGAACTGGACCTGCAAGGTGCCTTGCTCAAGCTCGGCCTGGCCTTCGACGGGCAGCTGGAGCGCGGCAACTGGCGCGGTCGCCTGGCGCGCGGCGAGTTGAGCAGCGGCGGCCAGGACTGGAAGCTACAGCAGCCGGCGCGCCTGGAGCGGTTGGCCGACGGCAGGGTCAATTTCGGCGCACATTGCTGGGTATCCGGCGGCGCCAGCCTCTGCGGCGGCGAGCAGCGCCTGCTGCCCGAGCCGCGGCTGCGCTATACCTTGCGCGACTTCCCGCTGGACAGCCTGAAGCAATGGTTCCCCGAGGATTTCGCCTGGCAGGGCAAGCTGAACGGCGACCTGCAACTGGACGTTCCGGCCCGCGGCCCGAGCGGCGTGGTCAGCCTGGACGCCGGCAGCGGTACGCTGCGCCTGCGCGACCAGGGCCAGTGGGTCGACGTCGGCTACGACAGCCTGCGCCTGGAGAGCCGGCTGGCGCCCAACCGCGTCGATACCTCCCTCGACTTCCGCGGACCGAAGCTCGGCGAGTTGCGGGTGCAGGCGCAGATCGACCCGCGCCCGGCGAGCAAGCCGCTGAGCGGCGAGTTCAGCCTGGCCGGCCTCGACCTGTCGGTGGCGCGCCCGTTCGTGCCGATGGTGGAGAAACTGCAAGGCAGGCTGAACGGCAGCGGCCGGCTGTCCGGCGGCCTGCTGGCGCCGCGGGTCGACGGACGGGTGACGCTGAGCGACGGCAACATCGGCGGCGGCGAGCTGCCGACCAGCTTCGAGAACCTTTCCCTCGACGCTCGCATCGCTGGCGAAAGCCTGGAACTCGGCGGCGGCTGGCGCAGCGGCAGGTACGGCCAGGGCAGCCTGTCCGGCAACCTGAGCTGGGGCGAGGCGCTGAACGTCGCCCTGAACATTCGTGGCAACCGCCTGCCGGTGGTGGTCGATCCCTATGCGCAACTGGAGGTGGAACCGGACCTGAAGATCGGCATGGCCGGCCAGGAGCTGGCGATCTCCGGCAAGGTCCTGGTGCCGCGTGGCGACATCACCATCCGCCAGTTGCCGCCATCGACGGTCAAGGTCTCCGACGACGCGGTGATCGTCGGCTCCGAGCAGCCCGAGCAGCAGCCGCTGAAGATGAAGATGGACATCGATGTCGAGGTCGGCCAGGACAAGCTGGCGTTCTCCGGCTTCGGCCTCAGCGCCGAACTGGCAGGCCACCTGCACATCGGCGACAACCTGGATACCCGCGGCGAGCTGAACCTGAACAAGGGCCGCTATCGTGCCTACGGCCAGCGCCTGACGATCCGTAGGGCGCGGCTGTTCTTCGCCGGACCGATCGACCAGCCGTACCTGGATATCGAGGCGATCCGCCGGGTCGACGATGTGGTCGCCGGCCTGCGCCTGACCGGCAGCGCCGAGCAGCCGACCAGCGCGGTATTCTCCGAACCGGCGATGAGCCAGGAGCAGGCGCTGTCCTACCTGGTGCTGGGGCGGCCGATGAGCACCGGCGAAGACAGCAACATGCTCGGCGAGGCGGCCCTGGCCCTGGGCCTGGCCGGTAGCGCACCGCTCACCGGGGAAATCGCCAAGCAGCTCGGCATCCAGGACTTCCAGCTGGACACCGAGGGCACCGGCAACAGCACCAGCGTGGTCGCCAGCGGGAATATCACCGACAAGCTCAGCCTGCGCTATGGTGTTGGAGTGTTCGAACCGGCAAATACCATCGCCTTGCGCTACCAGTTGACCAAACGCCTCTATCTCGAAGCGGCGAGCGGCCTGGCCAGTTCGCTGGACCTGTTCTTCAAGCGCGATTTCTGACGGATGCGCTGATACGGGCCATGCGTAACGCATAAAAGTGTGTCACTTTTAGCGGCGCATCGACGTCGTAGAATGGAGCGGGCGCCGACCGCCAGGTCGGTGCCCGAAGCAACTCGGCACAAGGACTGGCTGACATGATTTCCGTCTATCAACTCAAACCGCGCTTTCAGAATCTTCTTCGTCCCGGCGTGCAGCGCCTCTACCAGCGCGGCATCACTGCCAACCAGGTGACCCTGGCGGCCTGCCTGCTGTCGCTGCTGGTCGGCGCGCTGGTCGCCGGTTTCGCCAGCCATCTCTGGCTGTTCGCCCTCGTTCCGCTGTGGATGTTCCTGCGCATGGCGCTGAACGCGGTGGACGGCATGCTCGCCCGCGAGTTCGGCCAGAAATCCGACCTGGGCGCCTACCTCAACGAACTCACCGACGTGATCGCCGACAGCGGCCTGTACCTGCCGTTCGCCCTGTTGCCGGGAGTCAATCCGCTGTGGGTGGTGCTGGTGGTGCTGCTGGCGGTGATCAGCGAATATGCCGGTGCGCTGGGCACCATGGTCGGCGCTTCGCGCCGCTACGACGGCCCGATGGGCAAGAGCGACCGGGCGCTGTGTTTCGGCGTGATCGGTGCCGGGGTAGCCAGCGGCCTGTTGCCGCTGGCCTGGATCGACTGGCTGATGTTGCTGATCGCGGCCCTGCTGCTGCTGACCATCGGCAACCGTGTGCGCCAGGGCCTGGCCGAGCTGGCCGCGAGTCGGCGGGGCCGCGACGAGCAGGCCTGAGCGGGAATGGGCGAGCACCATGGAGGTGGGCGCCCGCAGGAAGCAACCCCGCCGGGTTCCCGGCCGGGGCAACGACATAGGGACATCACATGCGCGACGTACAGGAATTGCGTTTCACCACCCACGACGGGGTAGAACTCTTCTACCGCCACTGGCCGGCCAGCCGCCCGGCGCCGGACGGCACGCGCCAGGCGGTGTTGCTGTTCCACCGCGGCCATGAGCACTCCGGGCGGATCGCCCACCTGGTCGACGAACTCGACCTGCCGGAACACGACTTCTTCGCCTGGGACGCCCGTGGCCACGGCCTCTCGCCAGGCGCCCGCGGCGACAGCCCGAGCTTCGCCACCAGCGTGCGCGACGTACAGACCTTCGTCGACCATATCCAGGCCGTCCACGGTATCGCCGAAGAGCGGATGGCGGTGGTGGCGCAGAGCGTCGGCGCGGTGCTGGTTGCCACCTGGGCCCACGACTACGCGCCGAAGGTGCGCGCACTGGTGCTGGCTTCGCCGGCGTTCCAGGTCAAGCTCTACGTGCCGTTCGCCCGCAGCGGGCTGAAACTGATGCGCCTGTGGCGCGGCAATTTCTTCGTCAACAGCTATGTCAAGGCACGCTTCCTCAGTCACGACCCGCAGCGGATCGCCTCCTACGACAGCGACCCGCTGATCGCCAAGGCGATCTCGGTGAACGTCCTGCTCGGCCTCTACGAAGCTGCCGAGCGGGTGGTAGCGGACGCACAGGCGATCCAGATTCCCACCCAACTGCTGATTTCCGGGGCCGACTTCGTCGTCCATCGTGCGCCGCAGGAGCGCTTCTTCGAGCGTCTCGGCAGCCTGCGCAAGGAAAAGCACATCCTGCCCGGCTTCTTCCACGACACCCTTGGCGAGCGCGATCGTCACCTGGCCGTCGGCCGTGCCCGGCGCTTCCTCCTCGAGGCATTCGCCACGGTCCCCGAACGACCGAGCCTGCTCGATGCCGACCGCCTGGGTCATACCTGCGCCGAGGCCGAGGCGCTGGCCGCGCCGTTGCCGAAGAACTCGCCGCGCGATCTCTACTGGCGCGCCACCCGTGCCGGCCTGCGCCTGGGCAGCCTGTGGTCGGACGGGGTCAAGCTGGGCTTCGACACCGGTTTCGATTCCGGGAGCACCCTCGACTATGTCTACCGCAACCAGCCCAGCGGCAGCGGCCCGCTGGGTCGCCTGATCGACCGCAACTACCTGGACTCCATCGGCTGGCGCGGCATCCGCCAGCGCAAGCTGCACGCCGAGGAGCTGCTGCGCCTGGCCATGCAGCGGTTGCGCGAGGAGCAGCGCGAGGTGCGCATCGTCGACATCGCCGCCGGCCACGGCCGCTACATCCTCGAAGCCCTGCAAGGCGTCGAGCCGCTGCCGGAAAGCATCCTTCTGCGCGACTACAGCGAGATCAACGTGCGTGACGGCAGCGCCCTGATCGAAAGCAAGGGCCTCGCCGGCATCGCCCGCTTTGTCAAGGGCGACGCCTTCGATCGCGCCGACCTGGCGGCGCTGCAACCGAAGCCGAGCCTCGGGGTGGTTTCCGGGCTCTACGAGCTGTTCGCCGACAACCGCATGGTCGGCGACTCCCTCGCCGGCCTCGGCGAGGCGCTGGAGGAGGGCGCCTACCTGGTCTACACCGGACAGCCCTGGCACCCGCAGCTGGAACTGATCGCCCGCGCGCTGACCAGCCACCGCCAGGGCCAGGCCTGGGTGATGCGGCGCCGGACCCAGGCGGAAATGGACCAGCTGGTGGCCGCCGCCGGCTTCCGCAAGATCACCCAGCGGGTCGACCAGTGGGGCATCTTCAGCGTATCGCTGGCGCAGAAGGTCGCCCGCTGATGGCGCCGCACGAGCCGGGGGTACTGAAACGGGCGGTGCTCTGGCTGCTGTTCCTCGGCCCGTTCTTCTTCGCCAGCTATGGCCTGGCCAACTGGTTGACCAGCCAGCGCGGCGACGTCGGCAGCCTGGTCTTCGACTGGGAACGCGGGATGCCGCTGTGGCCCTGGACCATCCTGCCGTACTGGTCGATCGACCTGCTCTACGGCCTGTCGCTGTTGTTGCCGCGGGACAAGCGCGAGCTGGACACCCACTGCCTGCGCCTGCTCAGCGCCCAGGTGCTGTCGGTGACCTGCTTCCTGCTGTTCCCCCTGCGCTTCACCTTCGAACGGCCGGAACTGGGCGGCGTGTTCGGCTGGCTGTTCGACGTGTTGATGGGGTTCGACAAACCGTACAACCAGGCACCGTCGCTGCACATCGCCCTGCTGGTAGTGCTCTGGGTCTGCTACGCGCGCTACGCCAGCGGCGCCTGGCGCTGGCTGCTGCATGGCTGGTTCGCGCTGATCGGGCTGTCGGTGCTGACCACCTGGCAGCACCATTTCATCGACGTGCCCACCGGCGCGCTGGCCGGTTGGCTGTGCGTCTGGCTGTGGCCGCAGGCGCAGCCCGCGCCGTTCGCCCGCGCCAGCCTGAGCCGCGACCGGCAACGGCGGCGGCTGGCTGCTCGCTACGGCCTCGGCGCGCTGGCCTGCGCCGCCGTCGCCTTTGCCGTCGGCGGTGCGGCGTTGTGGCTGTGCTGGCCGGCGCTGGCGCTGGCGCTGGTGGCGCTGAACTACCTGCTGTTCGGCGCCGCCGGCTTCCAGAAGGGCAGCACTGGCCGCCTGAGCGCCGCCGTGCGCTGGCTGCTGGCGCCATATCTGCTTGGCGCGTGGATCAACGCCTGGCTCTGGACCCGTCGCCGGCCGCAGCCGGACGAGGTGCTGCCGGGCCTCTGGCTGGGGCGCCTGCCGTCGTCCGCGGAACTGGCCGACGGCCGCTTCCGCGCATTGCTCGACGCTACCGCCGAACTTTCCTGCGAGCCGCAGGGGCTGGCCTATCGCAGCCTGCCGTTGCTCGACCTGGTCGCGCCGGACGTCGAGGACTGCCGGCGCGCCGCCGCGCTGATCGACGAACTGCTGGCGCAAGGGCCGCTGCTGGTGGCCTGTGCCCTGGGCTATTCGCGCAGCGCCACGCTGGTTGCCGCCTGGCTGCTGCTCAGCGGCCGCGCGGCGGACGTCGAGTCGGCCGTGGCGGTGTTACGCCGGGCGCGACCGCAAGTGCTGCTGGGCGAGGCCCAGCGGCGGACCCTCGCGGCGTTGAGCGGGAGCGTGCCGGAGCCATCGGCGGAACTGGGCGAGGTGCGCCATGCCTGAGCAATCCCTGGCCCTGGTGGCGGCGCTGCTGCGCCGTGGCCGCGAGCTTGACCGGCTGTCCGCCGCACTGACCCTGCTGGCCATCGGGCTGGGCCTGTACCAGGCCGTGCAGGGCATCGGCTGGCGCTATTTCGCTGCGGCGATGCTGGCGATCGCCATGCTCGGCCTGTGGCAGAAGTACTGGGCGCTGCGAGTGGCCCTGGACGCCGAACTGTTCGAACGTTTCAGCCGCGCCGGCGACAGGCTGGAGGCGCAGACCCAAGACCTGGACCGGGCCCTGGCCGACCTCGGCCTGGCCCGCGCGGACGCCGCGGGGCGCACCTGGAACCAGCGCAGCCGCGGCGCCCTGCGCCTGCTACGCTGGCAGGCGCTGGCCTGTGGCGCCCAGTTCCTGCTGGCCTTGTCGTGCCTGTTGTCGATCCCTCTATTCAACGCTCAAACCTGAAGAGTCTTCCCATGCTCGAATCAGTCGTCGCCTATGGCATCATCGCCGGCGCCCGCGCCATCACCGGCTTGCGCAGCCTCTGGCTGGGCACTACGCCGATCCCCAAGCAACGCATCTATTACGCCAACCACAGTAGCCATGGCGACTTCGTCCTGCTCTGGGCCTCGTTGCCGCCGGAGGTGCGGCGGCGTACCCGGCCGGTGGCGGGCGCCGACTACTGGAACAAGGCCGGCCTGCGCAGCTACGTGATCAACAAGGTGTTCAACGGCGTGCTGGTCGACCGCCAGCGCAGCGATGCCAATGCCAATCCGCTCGAACCCCTCGACCGCGCCCTGGACGGCGGCGATTCGCTGATCATCTTCCCCGAGGGCACCCGCAACCTGGACGACGAGGTCAAGCTGTTGCCATTCAAGAGCGGTATCTACCACCTGTCCCTGGCCCACCCGGAGGTCGAGCTGGTGCCGGTCTGGCTGGCCAACCTCAACCGGGTCATGCCCAAGGGCCGCATGCTGCCGTTGCCGCTGCTCTGCACCCTGAGCTTCGGCAAGCCGCTGGTCGCCACGGCGGAAGAGGGCAAGGAGGCGTTCCTCGAACGAGCGCGCATGGCCCTGCTGGACCTGGCGCCGGAAGAGGAGGCCTGAGATGAACGAACAGACCTGGATGCTCTTCGGCGGGATCGGTGCGCTGCTGCTGCTCGCCTCGCTGGTCGGCTTCGTCCTCAAGTGGCGCGCCGGTCCCGGCCCGAACGCGGTGATCGACAACCTGAACGCTCGGATCAACGCCTGGTGGGCGATGGTCCTGGTGATCGGTTTCGCCTTCTGGCTTGGCCAGGCGGCGGTGATCCTGCTGTTCTATGGCGTGTCGTTCTACGCCCTGCGCGAGTTCATCACCCTCACCCCGACCCGGCGCAGCGACTACCCGGCGCTGGTGGCGGCGTTCTACTTCGTGCTGCCGATGCAGTACCTGCTGATCTACATCGACTGGTACAGCATGTTCTCGATCTTCATCCCGGTGTACGTGTTCCTGCTGTTGCCGATCCTCGCCTCGCTGGGCGGCGACACCAAGCACTTCCTCGAGCGCGCCTCGAAAGTGCAGTGGGGCCTGATGCTGGCGGTGTTCTGTATCTCCTTCGTGCCGGCGCTGCTGACCCTCGACATCCCCGGCTTCGAGGGGCGCAACCTGCTGCTGATCGCCTACCTGGTGATCGTCGTGCAGCTCTCCGACGTGATGCAGTACATCTGCGGCAAGCTGTTCGGCAAGCGCAAGATCGCTCCCAACCTGTCGCCGTCGAAGACCGTCGAAGGCTTCGTCGGCGGCATCGCCCTGGCCACCGCCATCGGCGCCTCGCTGTGGTGGATCACCCCGTTCAACCTCTGGCAGGCGGCGCTGATCGCGCTGCTGATCAACCTGCTGGGCTTCTTCGGCGGCCTGGTGATGTCGGCGATCAAGCGCGACCGTGGGGTCAAGGACTGGGGGCACATGATCGAAGGCCACGGTGGCATGCTCGACCGCCTGGACTCGGTGTGCTTCGCCGCGCCGATCTTCTTCCACGTGGTGCGCTACTGGTGGACGCCCTGAGGTTCGCCCGTCGCCGTTTCCCCGCCGTGTAGGCAGCCAGGAAATTGCGAGCGATAGAGACTCGTAGGGCGAATACCGCCACAGGCGGTATCCGCCGATACCCCGGATAAGCGGCGGATAACCGCAAGCGGTGATTCGCCCTACAACCAGGCTCCGGCATACGGGGACGTGACCGCAGCTTCACTGTCTCAGAGATTGACCAGGCGCATGCCTTCCTCGCTATAGCGACTGCCGGCGACCGCCTCGGCGGGGAAGATCGCATCCAGCTCGGCCAGTTCCGCCGCGCTCAGGCGCAGTTCCGTCGCGGCGACGTTCTCCTCCAGGTAGCGCCGCTGCTTGGTGCCGGGAATCGGGATCAGGTCATCGCCCTGCGCCAGCACCCAGGCCAGCGCCAGTTGCGAGGGTTTCACGCCCTTGGCCGCGGCCAGTTCGCCGACCTTGTCCACCAGCTTCAGGTTCTTCGCGAAGTTCTCGCCCTGGAAGCGCGGGCTGAAACGACGGTAATCGTCGGCGGCGAAGTCTTCCGGGCGCTTCAGGGTGCCGGTAAGGAAACCTCGGCCCAGCGGGCTGTAGGGGACGAAGGCGATGCCCAGGCGACGGCAGGCGGCGAGCACCCCGGTGTCCTCCGGATCGCGAGTCCACAGCGAGTACTCGCTCTGCAACGCGCTGATCGGGTGCACCCGGTGGGCACGTTCGAGGGTTTCCGCCGAGGCTTCGCTGAGGCCGATGTGGCGGATCTTGCCGGCCTTCACCAGGTCGGCGAGGGCGCCGACGCTGTCCTCGATGGGCACCTGCGGGTCCATGCGGTGCTGATAGTAAAGGTCCAGGCGGTCGGTACCGAGGCGCTTCAGGCTGCCTTCGATGGCGCGGCGGATATACGCCGGGCTGCCGTCGACGCCGCGCGCCTGGGGATTGGCAGGGTCGCGGATGATGCCGAACTTGCTGGCCAGGAACACCTGCTCGCGTTTGCCGCGCAGGGCCTCGCCGAGCAGTTCCTCGTTGCTGTGCGGGCCGTACATGTCGGCGGTATCGAAGAAGTTCAGCCCGAGTTCCACGGCGCGATGCAGGGTGGCGATGGCCTCCTGGCGGTCGCCGCCGGTGGTGTAGAAGTCGGTCATGCCCATGCAGCCGAGGCCGATGGCGGAGACGGAAGGGCCGTTGTGGCCGAGTTGACGGGTTTTCATGTGTCGAGCCTCGCGGGAGGGAAGGAAAACGCCGTCATTCTTCGCTCCGCATTGGCCTGGATAAAGCCCATAATTACGGTTTTACCATTCGTATTTTCCAAATAATCGAGGACGTCCGATGGATCGTTTCCAGGCCATGCAGGCCTTCACCCGCATCGTCGAGCTGGGCGCCTTCGGCAAGGCCGCGGACAGCCTGGAGCTGCCGCGCGCCAGCGTGACCCAGGCGATCCAGCAACTGGAGGCGCACCTTGGCGTGCAGTTGCTGCAGCGCACCACCCGCCAGGTCAGCCTGACCCTCGACGGGCAGGCCTACTACGAGCGTTGCGTGCGCCTGCTGGCGGACCTGGAGGAGGCGGAAAGCTGCTTTCCACGCGTCCTGAACAACCCGCGCGGGCGCTTGCGGGTCGACCTGCCGGGCGCACTGGGGCGGATGCGGGTGATTCCGTTCCTGCCGGAGTTCTGCGAGCGCTACCCGGAACTGGAGCTGCAGTTGAGCAGCAACGATCGCCTGGTCGACCTGCTGCGCGAGGGTGCGGACTGCGTGCTGCGGGTCGGCGAGCTGCACGATTCCAGCCTGGTCGGCCGGCACCTGGCCGACCTGCCGCAGGTGACCTGCGCCAGCGCCGCCTACCTGGAGCGTCATGGCCATCCGCGGCAGCTCGCCGAACTCGGCGGGCACCTCGCGGTGAACTACCAGTCGCCTTCCAGTGGGCGTACCTTCGACTTCGAGTTCAGCGTCGACGGGCGCCTGCGCACGTTGCCGATGCGCAGCCGGGTCAGCGTCAACAACGCCGATGCCTACGTCGCCGCCTGCCGGGCCGGGCTCGGGCTGATCCAGGCGCCGCACTATCACGTCGCCGCCGGCCTGGCCGACGGCAGCCTCCGACAAGTGCTCGGCGAATGGTTGCCGCCATCGCTGCCGCTGCATGCCGTGTATCCCTCGCAGCGCCAGTTGTCGCCGCGGGTGAGGGTGTTCGTCGACTGGCTGGTGGAACTGTTCGGTCGCCAGGCGGCCGGCGAGACGCAATGAGACGCAGGCTTTCCGGGTGAAGATTTTTCTCGATTTCGCCGGGATAACCTCGTTAGGATCGGCAGCCTTGGCCTGTCGAGCAGGGATGTTCGTCCGAGTTCCGGATGCCCACTGCCGCCAGGCCGCATTCATTCGAACAAGAATAAGGATCGCTGATGGAAAGCTTGCAGAAGTGGGTGGTCGACCTGAACGGCGTGGTCTGGGGGCCGTTGATGCTGGTGCTGATTCTCGGCACCGGCCTGTACCTGATGCTGGGGTTGAAATTCATGCCCCTGGTGCGCCTGGGAGTCGGCTTTCGCCTGCTCTGGCAGGGGCGTAGCAAGGATGACGAGAGCAGCGGCGAGATCAGCCCGTTCCAGGCGCTGATGACCTGCCTGGCGGCCACCGTCGGTACCGGCAACATCGCCGGGGTGGCCACGGCGATCTTCCTCGGCGGCCCGGGCGCACTGTTCTGGATGTGGTGCACCGCGCTGGTGGGAATGGCCACCAAGTTCTCCGAAGTGGTGCTGGCGGTGCACTACCGCGAGAAGGATGAGCGCAACGAACACGTCGGCGGTCCGATGTATGCCATCAAGAACGGTCTGGGCAAGCGCTGGGCCTGGCTCGGCGCGGCCTTCGCGCTGTTCGGCGGGCTCGCCGGCTTCGGTATCGGCAACATGGTCCAGGTCAACAGCATGGCCGATGCCCTGGAGGTTTCCTTCGGCGTGCCCGACTGGGTCACCGGGGTCGCCACCATGCTCGTCACCGGGCTGGTGATCCTTGGCGGCATCCGCCGTATCGGCAAGGTCGCCGAAGCCCTGGTGCCGTTCATGTGCGTCGGCTACATCGTCGCCTCGGTGATCGTCCTGGTGGTCCATGCCGAGGCGATTCCCGGCGCGTTCCAACTGATCTTCACCCACGCCTTCACGCCGATCGCCGCCACCGGCGGCTTCGCCGGCGCAGCGGTGATGGCGGCAATCCGTTTCGGCGTCGCACGCGGGATCTTCTCCAACGAGGCTGGCCTCGGCACCGCCGGCATCGCCCAGGCCGCCGGCACGACCCATAGCGCGGTGCGTTCGGGCCTGATCGGTATGCTCGGCACCTTCATCGATACCCTGATCATCTGCAGCCTGACCGGCCTGGCGATCATCACCTCGGGCGTCTGGACCAGCGGCGCCAGCGGCGCGGCGCTGTCCTCGGCGGCGTTCGAGGCGGCGATGCCGGGCGTCGGCCACTACATCCTGTCGCTGGCCCTGGTGGTGTTCGCCTATACCACCATCCTCGGCTGGAGCTACTACGGCGAGCGCTGCTGGGAGTACCTGGTGGGCACCCGGGCGATCCTGCCGTTCCGGATCGTCTGGACCCTGGCGATTCCGTTCGGCGCCATGACCCAGCTGGACTTCGCCTGGCTGGTGGCGGATACCCTCAACGCGCTGATGGCGATTCCCAACCTGATCGCCTTGCTGCTGCTGAGTCCGGTGGTGTTCCGCCTGACCCGGGAGTATTTCGCCAAGGCCAGGAGTTGAGCCTCGGGGGACGGCGACGCTCAAACCCGAGGTTTTCGCTCGGGTAAAGCGTGCTAGCATCGTCGCCGGCCCCGAATGCTTCCGCTGCCGGCCACAGGGCCGGCGGCTTCTCACTGACTAGAAGGATCAACGCAATGGCTCAAGTGACTCTCAAGGGCAACCCGGTCAACGTCGATGGCCAGCTCCCGCAGAAAGGCGCCCAGGCTCCGGCCTTCAGCCTGGTCGGCGGCGACCTCGCCGACGTGACCCTGGAAAACTTCGCCGGCAAGCGCAAGGTGCTGAACATCTTCCCCAGCGTCGACACCCCGACCTGCGCCACCTCGGTGCGCAAGTTCAACGTCGAGGCCGGCAAGCTGGCCAATACCGTGGTGCTGTGCATTTCCGCCGACCTGCCGTTCGCGCAGAAGCGCTTCTGCGGCGCCGAAGGTTTGGAGAACGTAGTCAACCTGTCGACCCTGCGCGGTCGCGAGTTCCTCGAGAACTATGGCGTGGCCATCGCCAGCGGCCCGCTGGCCGGCCTGGCCGCGCGCGCCGTGGTGGTGCTCGACGAGCAGAACAAGGTGCTGCACAGCGAACTGGTCGGCGAAATCGCCGACGAGCCGAACTACGCGGCGGCCCTGGCGGCTCTCTGAGCCCCACGGCCAACCCGCTTCGTCCCATGACTGTCAGCCAGGCTGGCTGGTAACGGGCGAACCCGATTCCCTTGGCTGCTCGCCTCGGGCTATGAGCAGGGCGGATAATCGCAGCGCGGTCATCCGCCCTGCGTCGCAGAGACGCAGCGCTAGCGCATGGCGACCTGGTGGCGCCGGCTGACGCTGGCGAAGGCGCTCCGGAACGCCTGCATCTCTTCCTCGCTGCCTACCGTCACGCGGACCCAGTTGGGCCAGGAGGCCCACGGGCGGCCGACGTGCACCCGCTGTTTCTCCAGTTCGGCGATGACCAGCTCGGCGGGACGGCGCATATCCACCATGAAACAGTTGGACTGCGAGGCGGTGCAGCGGAAGCCCTGCTGGCGCAGCCAGGCGATGGTGCGCTCGCGGACCTCTGCGTTCTGCTGCTTGCGCCGTGGCACCAGATCGTCGTCACGCAGGCTTTCCAGCCCGGCGTGGGCGGTCGGCGAGGGCACCACGTTGTGGCCGCCGAAGCGCTCCAGCCGCGCCAGCAGCTGCGGATGCCCGATGGCCAGGCCGAGCCGGGCGCCGGCCATCCCGTAGAGTTTCGAGAAGGTACGCAGGACCAGCACATCCTGGCGCTGGACGGCCAGGCCAACGACGCTGGGTGCGTCGGAAAAATGGATATACGCCTCGTCGACCAGCACCACGCTGCGCTCGGGCTTGCGTTCGATCGCCCTGACGATCCGCTCGTGCGGGGTGAGGGTGCCGGTCGGGTTGTTCGGGTTGCAGATATAGATCAGCCCGGCGTCGCGTTGCGCGGCGGCGAGCATGCGCTCGATGTCGTGGGCCGCCTCGGCGTCCAGCGGCACGGCAGCGACCTTCGCCCCCTGGGCCTGGGCGGCGCCGAGCACGGAGTCGTAGGAGGGATCGGCCATGACCAGGCTGCGCTCCTTGCCGGTGAACGCCGCGACGGCGTATTGCAGCGGCTGGCGCGAGCCGCAGTAGGCATGCACGGATTCGGCGGGGATGCCGTTCTGTTTGGCGAACAGGCCGACCAGGGCGTCCTGCGCGTCGTAGTCGTAGCGGCCGCAGAGCGCGGCCGCCTGCTGCATGGCGGCCCTGGCCTTGGCGGAGGGGCCGTAGGGGCTTTCGTTGAAATCCAGGAAGGTCTCTTGCGGCTTCCCGGCGGCGCTTGTCGCGCCGCTCCCGGCGAAGGCTCGCGGGCTCAGCAGGATGCTGCTGGAGGCCAGGGCGGTCAGGGTCACGAACGAACGACGACTCAAAGCGGGCATAGCTTCACCTCCGTGTACCGAATGGGATATGCGTGCGGTGGGTTCCTCTCGGGCGTGTGTCACCAGAGTGGAGAACGAGGAGGGAGCCGGTCCGTTTATGGTGGCGTGATAATGGCGCCAGAATATCGGCGGGTGTTCTTCGGATTGCGCACGCGGCGCTCCCGGGCGGCGAACCGCCGGGGAGCGCCGCGCGGGCTCAGAGCGTGAGGGTGAAGCGCCCGGTCAACGCGCCCGGCAGGTGCATCGAGTCGGTCTGGCGTTCGCCGTAGGTATTGCTGGACAGGCGCAGTTCGCGCTCGTGGCTGAGGTCTTCCAGGTGGGCACCGAGGAAGCTGTACAGGCTGTCGTCGAAGCGCATGGTGCTGACCGGCGCCCGGATCTGGCCGTTCTCCACCCAGAAGGTGGCGAAGCGGGTCATTCCGGTCAGGCGCGCGGCGGGCATGTCCGAGTAGTTCAGGTACCACAGGTTGCCGATGTACAGGCCGGTATCCAGGGCCTCGAGGATGCGCGCCTGTTCCAGGCTGCCGCCGGCCATGTCCAGCGCCGTGGGCGCCTCGTTGGCCCCGGCGCCATTGGCTACCAGGCCGTATTCGCGGGCGCTGCGCGAACTCACCAGGCGTCCGCTCAGGCGGCCGTTGCCGACCAGTTCGACCTCGGCGCGCGGCGAGCCTTCCGCGCTGAATGCCGGGGAGGGCGAGGTGGCAGGGCGCTCGGCTAGGTTCAGCAGCGGGCTGAGCAGGGCGTCGCCGTTCTGCAGGCGTTGCAGGGGGCTTTCGCCGGTAGCCAGGGCGCGCGCGGATAAACCGCCCCAGCAGAGCATCTGCATGACTTCTTCGAGCGCCGCCGGCGCCAGGTAGGCGCGGTAGTCGCCGGGGCGCAACTGGCGCAGCGGCTTGCCCAGGTGGCCGAGCTGCTCCCGGGCCTGTTCGAAGCGCCGGGCGAAGGCTTCGTCGTCCCAGCGCTGGCCGGCGTAGTCGGCCTTCACCGCCTGGCCGTTGCCGTGGAACAGGCTCCAGTCGAAGTTGAAGCTGCTGCCGGCATGCCAGCCGAAGGCGCCCCAGGAGTTGGCGAAGCCACGGAACAGCGGTCCGGCGGCATAGATGCCGACCAGGTCGAGGTCGCGCGCCTGGCGTTCGAGGCTGGCCAGCAGCGCGCCGCTGTCGGGCGCTGCGCTGAGGTCCTGGTTCTCTCGCTGCCAGGCCGTGGTGTCGAGCAGCAGATAGGGATCGGCGGGAATCCAGGCCAGGCTCTGGCGCAGTTGCCGAAGGCCTTCGGCCAGACGCTGGCGGTCTTCTTCCGGCGCGCCGGAGAGCGTCAGGTCGAGGCTCGCCTGGCGTTCGTCGCGGAT
The DNA here is from genome assembly GCF_001836405.1 of Pseudomonas sp. HMSC057H01. Lineage (NCBI taxonomy): Bacteria > Pseudomonadati > Pseudomonadota > Gammaproteobacteria > Pseudomonadales > Pseudomonadaceae > Pseudomonas > Pseudomonas sp. HMSC057H01. The sequence goes on from NZ_KV828521.1 coordinate 58,077, forward strand.
CAGCCGGAGCAGCGCGCTGGCCTGGCGCACCCGGCCGGCCTGGCGCACCCGCGCCCGGTTGAAGCGGATGAACTCGGAGTCCTCGGCGCTGTACCAGAGGGTGAAGTCCTCGCCCTCGGCCAGATGCCGGCGCAGGTCCTCGGCGAGGGCTTCGAAATGCTGTCTCTGGTGCATCAGGCGTCTCCCCCGAATACGTCCACATCGCTGAATACGCAGGCCGGCGAGGCATGGCCGACACGGATCACCTGGTTCGGCTCGCCCTTGCCGCAGTAGGGCGTGCCGAGCACCTCGAAGGTGCCGGCGTTGCCCACCGCGCTGAGGTTGCGCCAGAACTGCGCGGAGATGCCTCGGTAGTTGGGGTTCTTCACCACGCCCTTGAGTTCGCCGTCCTCGATCAACTGGCCCCATTCGCAGCCGAACTGGAACTTATTGCGTGCGTCGTCGATCGACCAGGAGCGGTTGTAGGACATCAGCACCCCGCGCTCGATACCGGCCACCAGCTGCGCGAAGCTCTTGTCGCCGGGCTCCAGGTTGAGATTGGCCATGCGGTCGATGGGCGCGCGGTTCCAACTGCTGGCGCGGCTGTTGGCGACGCCCTCCAGGCCGCTGCGGTGTTGCGACAGGGCGCCGCCGAGCGGGCGCAGCAGGCGGCCTTCGCGGATCAGGTATTCCTTGCGCGCGAGGCTGCCGTCGTCGTCCTGGCGGTAGCTGGCCAGCTCCTCGGGGATTTCCGGGTCGAAGCTGACGTTGAGCAGGCTGGAGCCGTACTGGTAGCGACCGAAGTCCTCGGTCTTGATGAAGCTGGTACCGGCGTAGTTGCGCTCGTCGCCGAGGATGCGATCCAGCTCCAGCGGGTGGCCGATCGACTCGTGGATCTGCAGGATCATCTGGTCCGGCATCAGCAGCAGGTCGCAGCGGCCGCTCGGGGTGTTCGGCGCCGCCAGCAGTTGCAGGGCCTGGTCGGCGATGCGCGGCGCGGCGCCGACCAGGCCGAGGCGCTCGATCACTTCGGCGCCGCCCTGCTGGCCGGCATGGTGGCCGCCGAAACTGCGGGTCTGGCTGTCATGGCCGTCGTAGGCGGTGACGCTGGCGCCGGGATAGACGAAGCGCTGCTCGTGGTATTGCTCGGCGCCGGCGCTGTTCAGGTAGAGCTGTTCCTGGCGGCTGACTTCGAGGAATACGCTCCAGTTCACCAGGCGCTCGTCGCGCGGCACCTTGGCGGACTCCTCGGCGAGCAGTTCGTAGCACTCGGCGAGGGAGGGGAAAGGGGCGTCCTGGTTCGGCGAGCGATACTGCGAGCGGCCGCTTGCCGGCGGCAATCCGCGGACGTCGAACAGGGCGTGCCGGGCGATCCGCTCGGCTTGCCGCTCGGCCTGCTCCAGGGCGGCCTGCAGGCCGGCCGCGGAGAGATCGTTGGTGGCGGCGTAGGCTTCCACGCCGTTCAGCCGTACGCAGAGCATGGCGCCGCGGTCCTGGCTGAAGTGCGGCGGTTCGCTGACGTTGCGGCGCACCGAGAGGTACTCGCCGCTACGCTGGACGTAGCGCAAGGAGTGGAATTCGGCGCGGCTGCGGAGCGCCGCGAAGCGGTGTTTCAACGGGTCGATCATCTGTGCGTCCCTGGCCGATTGCGGAGTGGGCGAGTGCAGGACGCTCTATTTCAAGCCTTCGCCCGTAACGGAGCAAGCCGTTTGTTGTCATAGCCTGGTGCCAGGCTGCGGATGGCTCGCCGAAGCATGCGGGCGGAATGCCTAACTATCGGTAAAGCAAGGGTAAATAGCGGGTAAAGAGGCTTTGCCTGGGCCCCCGCAATGCTTATCGTGCAGCCTGGAAAAAGCGCCTCCGTTCTAAGCCTGAAGAAGAACCATGACTCCAACGACCGGTAAATCCAAGTTCCGTACCCTGCGCCCGTGGCTGATCACCGCCCTGGCCTTCGCCGCCGTGATCGGCCTGGTGATGTGGCTGGGGGG
>NZ_KV828521.1:60143-82116 GCF_001836405.1 Pseudomonas sp. HMSC057H01
TGGTGATGTGGCTGGCGGCGCCCGCCTCGGCACCGTCCTCCGACGGGCGACCCGGTCGCGGCGGCAAGCCGGGCGCCGCGCTGCCCAAGGCCAACGCGCTCACCGTCGGCGTGGCCAGGGTGGAGCAGGGCGACCTGGCGCTGCATTTCAACGCGCTTGGCACCGTCACCGCCTTCAACACGGTGAACGTCAAGCCGCGGGTCAACGGCGAGCTGGTCAAGGTGCTGTTCCAGGAGGGGCAGGAGGTCAAGGCCGGCGACCTGCTGGCGGTGGTCGACCCGCGTACCTACAAGGCGGCGCTGGCCCAGGCCGAGGGCACGCTGATGCAGAACCAGGCGCAACTGAAGAACGCCGAGATCGACCTGCAGCGCTACAAGGGGCTGTACGCCGAGGACTCGATCGCCAAGCAGACCCTGGATACCCAGGAAGCCCAGGTCCGCCAGTTGCAGGGCACCATCCGTACCAACCAGGGCCAGGTCGACGACGCCCGCCTCAACCTGACCTTCACCGAGGTCCGCGCACCGATTTCCGGGCGCCTCGGCCTGCGCCAGGTGGACATCGGCAACCTGGTCACCAGCGGCGATACCACGCCGCTGGTGGTGATCACCCAGGTCAAGCCGATCTCGGTGGTGTTCAGCCTGCCGCAGCAGCAGATCGGCACCGTCGTCGAGCAGATGAACGGCCCCGGCAAGCTGGCGGTCACCGCGCTGGACCGCAACCAGGACAAGGTTCTCGCCGAAGGCACCCTGACCACCCTGGACAACCAGATCGACACCACCACCGGCACGGTCAAGCTCAAGGCACGCTTCGAGAACGCCGACGGCAAGCTGTTCCCCAACCAGTTCGTCAACGTGCGCCTGCTGGCGCAGACCCTCAAGGGCGTGCTGACCATTCCGGCCAACGCCGTGCAGCGCGGCACCAACGGTATCTATGTGTACGTGGTCGGCGCCGACAACAAGGTCAGCCAGCGCAGCGTCGCCATCGGCACCAGCGAGAACGAGCGGGTGGTGGTGGAAAGCGGCCTGAAGGCCGGCGAGCAGGTGGTGGTGGAAGGCACCGACCGCCTGCGCGACGGTATGGAAGTGCGTGTCGCCGAGGCCTCCCCGCAGGTCCTCGAGGGCGAGCCGCAGAAACCGCAGACTGGCCGCCCCAGCGGCCTCCAGGGCGACTCGGTGGGTAGCGGGAGCGCTGAATGAACCCGTCCCGCCCGTTCATCCTGCGGCCGGTCGCGACCACCCTGCTGATGGTGGCGATCCTGCTCTCGGGCCTGATCGCCTACCGCTTCCTGCCGATCTCGGCGTTGCCGGAAGTGGACTACCCGACCATCCAGGTGGTCACCCTGTACCCCGGTGCCAGCCCGGAGATCATGACCTCGTCGATCACCGCGCCGCTGGAGAACCAGCTCGGGCAGATTCCGGGGCTCAACGAGATGTCTTCCAGCAGTTCCGGCGGCGCCTCGGTGATCACCCTGCAATTCAGCCTGCAGAGCAACCTCGATGTCGCCGAGCAGGAAGTCCAGGCGGCGATCAACGCCGCGCAGAGCCTGCTGCCCAACGACCTGCCGAACCAGCCGGTGTTCAGCAAGGTGAACCCGGCGGACGCACCGATCCTGACCCTGGCGGTGATGTCCGATGGCATGCCGCTGCCGCAGATCCAGGACCTGGTGGATACCCGCCTGGCACAGAAGATCTCGCAGATCTCCGGGGTCGGCCTGGTCAGCATCAGCGGCGGCCAGCGTCCGGCGGTGCGGGTGCGCGCCAACCCGACGGCGCTGGCGGCGGCCGGGCTGAGCCTGGAGGACCTGCGCAGCACGGTGACCAGCAACAACCTCAACGGCCCCAAGGGCAGCTTCGACGGCCCGACCCGTGCCTCGACCCTGGACGCCAACGACCAGTTGCGCTCGGCCGACGCCTACCGCGACCTGATCATCGCCTACAAGAACGGCTCGCCGCTGCGCATCCGCGACGTCGCCAGCGTCGAGGACGACGCCGAGAACGTGCGCCTGGCCGCCTGGGCCAACAACCTGCCGGCGGTGGTGCTGAACATCCAGCGCCAGCCGGGGGCCAACGTGATCGAGGTGGTCGACCGGATCAAGGCGCTGCTGCCGCAGCTGCAATCGACCCTGCCGGGGAATCTCGACGTGCAGGTGCTGACCGACCGCACCACCACCATCCGCGCCTCGGTCAAGGACGTGCAGTTCGAGCTGGCGCTGGCGGTGGCGCTGGTGGTGATGGTCACCTTCCTGTTCCTGCGCAACGTCTACGCCACCCTGATTCCCAGCTTCGCCGTGCCGCTGTCGCTGATCGGCACCTTCGGCGTGATGTACCTGTCCGGCTTCTCGATCAACAACCTGACCCTGATGGCGCTGACCATCGCCACCGGCTTCGTGGTCGACGACGCGATCGTCATGGTGGAGAACATCGCCCGCTACCTGGAGCAGGGCGACTCGCCGCTGGAAGCGGCGCTCAAGGGCTCGAAGCAGATCGGCTTCACCATCATCTCGCTGACCTTCTCGCTGATCGCCGTGCTGATCCCGCTGCTGTTCATGGGCGACGTCGCCGGGCGGCTGTTCCGCGAGTTCGCCATCACCCTGGCGGTGGCGATCCTGATTTCCGGCTTCGTCTCCCTGACCCTTACGCCGATGCTCAGCGCCAAGCTGCTGCGCCACATCGACGAGGACCAGCAGGGCCGCTTCGCGCGCGCCGCGGGGCGGGTCATCGATGGCCTGATCGCACAATACGCCAAGGCCCTGCGGGTGGTCCTGCGGCACCAGCCGCTGACCCTGCTGGTGGCCATCGCCACCCTGGCGCTGACCGCGCTGCTCTACCTGGCCATGCCCAAGGGCTTCTTCCCGGTGCAGGACACCGGAGTGATCCAGGGCGTCGCCGAAGCGCCGCAGTCGATCTCCTTCCAGGCCATGTCCGAGCGCCAGCGCGCCCTTGCCGAGGTGGTGCTGAAGGACCCGGCGGTGGCCAGCCTGTCCTCCTACATCGGCGTCGACGGCAGCAACCCGACCCTCAACACCGGCCGCCTGCTGATCAACCTCAAGCCGCACAGCGAGCGCGACGTCACCGCCAGCGAAGTGATCCAGCGCCTGCAGCCCGAACTCGACCATCTGCCCGGGATCAAGCTGTACATGCAGCCGGTGCAGGACCTGACCATCGAGGACCGGGTCGCCCGCACCCAGTACCAGTTCACCTTGCAGGACGCCGACCCGGACGTGCTCGCCGAGTGGGTGCCGAAGCTGGTGGCGCGGCTGCAGGAGTTGCCGCAGCTCGCCGACGTCGCCAGCGACTGGCAGGACAAGGGCTTGCAGGCCTACCTGAACATCGACCGCGACACCGCATCGCGCCTCGGCGTGAAGCTCTCCGACATCGACAGCGTGCTCTACAACGCCTTCGGCCAGCGGCTGATCTCGACCATCTTCACCCAGGCCACCCAGTACCGCGTGGTGCTGGAGGTGGCGCCGCAGTTCCAGCTCGGCCCGCAGGCCCTGGAGCAGCTCTACGTGCCGTCCAGCGACGGCACCCAGGTGCGCCTGTCGAGCCTGGCGAAGGTGGAGGAGCGGCATACCCTGCTGGCGATCAACCATATCGCCCAGTTCCCCTCGGCGACCCTGTCGTTCAACCTGGCCAAGGGTTACTCCCTGGGCGAGGCGGTCGAGGCGATCCGTGGCGTCGAGGCCAGCCTGGAGCTGCCGCTGAGCATGCAGGGCAGCTTCCGCGGCGCGGCGCTGGCCTTCGAGGCCTCGCTGTCGAACACGCTGCTGCTGATCCTCGCCTCGGTGGTGACCATGTACATCGTCCTGGGCATCCTCTACGAGAGCTTCATCCATCCGGTGACCATCCTCTCGACCCTGCCCTCGGCCGGGGTCGGCGCGCTGCTGGCGCTGATGCTGGCGGGGCAGGAGATCGGCATCGTGGCGATCATCGGCATCATCCTGCTGATCGGCATCGTCAAGAAGAACGCGATCATGATGATCGACTTCGCCCTCGACGCCGAGCGCAACGAAGGCAAGCCGCCCCATGAGGCGATCTACCAGGCCTGCCTGCTGCGCTTCCGGCCGATCCTGATGACCACCATGGCCGCGCTGCTCGGCGCGCTGCCGCTGATGCTCGCCGGCGGCGCCGGCGCCGAGCTGCGCCAGCCGCTGGGCATCACCATGGTCGGTGGCCTGCTGCTGAGCCAGGTCCTGACCCTGTTCACCACCCCGGTGATCTATCTCTACTTCGACCGCCTGGCCCGTCGCTGGGCGGCCTGGCGCAAGCAGCGCGGGCTGGACCTGAACACCGAGGCCGGGTTCGACGGGGATGCCGGGCGATGAGCCTGTCCACGCCCTTCATCCGCCGCCCGGTCGCCACCACGCTGCTGACCCTGGCGTTGCTGCTGGCCGGCACCCTGTCGTTCGGTCTGCTGCCGGTGGCGCCGCTGCCCAACGTCGATTTTCCGGCCATCGTGGTCAGCGCCAGCCTGCCGGGCGCCAGCCCGGAAACCATGGCCTCGTCGGTGGCCACGCCGCTGGAGCGCTCGCTGGGACGGATCGCCGGGATCAGCGAGATGACCTCCAGCAGTTCGCTGGGCTCGACCACCGTGGTGCTCGTGTTCGACCTGGAGAAGGACATCGACGGCGCCGCCCGCGAGGTGCAGGCGGCGATCAACGGCGCGATGAGCCTGCTGCCCAGCGGCATGCCGAACAATCCCAGCTACCGCAAGGCCAACCCCTCGGACATGCCGATCATGGTCCTCACCCTGACCTCGGAGACCCAGAGTCGCGGCGAGATGTACGACCTCGCCTCGACCGTGCTGGCGCCGAAGCTGTCGCAGGTGCAGGGGGTAGGGCAGGTGAGCATCGGCGGCAGCTCGCTGCCGGCGGTGCGGGTCGACCTCAACCCGGATGCCATGAGCCAGTACGGGCTGTCCCTGGACAGCGTGCGCACGGCCATCGCCGCGGCCAACAGCAACGGCCCCAAGGGCGCCGTCGAGAAGGACGACAAGCACTGGCAGGTGGACGCCAACGACCAGTTGCGCAAGGCCCGCGAGTACGAGCCGCTGGTGATCCACTACAACGCCGACAACGGCGCCGCGGTGCGCCTCGGCGACGTGGCCAAGGTCAGCGACTCGGTGGAGGACGTGCGCAACGCCGGCTTCTCCGACGACCTGCCGGCGGTGCTGCTGATCGTCACCCGCCAGCCCGGCGCCAACATCATCGAGGCCACCGACGCCATCCACGCGCAACTGCCGGTGTTGCAGGAACTGCTCGGGCCGCAGGTCAAGCTGAACGTGATGGATGATCGCAGCCCGTCGATCCGCGCGTCGCTGGAAGAGGCCGAGCTGACCCTGCTGATCTCGGTGGCGCTGGTGATCCTGGTGGTCTTCCTGTTCCTGCGCAACGGCCGCGCCACGCTGATCCCCAGCCTGGCGGTGCCGGTCTCGCTGATCGGCACCTTCGCGGTCATGTACCTGTGCGACTTCAGCCTGAACAACCTGTCGCTGATGGCGCTGATCATCGCCACCGGCTTCGTGGTGGACGACGCCATTGTGGTGGTGGAAAACATCGCCCGACGCATCGAGGAGGGCGATCCGCCGATCCAGGCGGCGATCACCGGCGCCCGCCAGGTCGGTTTCACCGTGTTGTCGATGACGCTCTCGCTGGTCGCGGTGTTCATCCCGCTGCTGCTCATGGGCGGCCTCACCGGGCGGTTGTTCCGCGAGTTCGCGGTGACTCTCTCGGCGGCGATCCTGGTGTCCCTGGTGGTATCCCTGACCCTCACGCCGATGCTCTGCGCGCGTCTGCTGCGTCCGCTGAAACGGCCCGAGGGCGCCTCCCTGGCGCGGCGCAGCGATCGCTTCTTCGCCGCCTTCATGCTGCGCTACCGCGCCAGCCTGGGCTGGGCGCTGGAGCACTCGCGGCTGATGGTGGTGATCATGCTGGCCTGCATCGCCATGAACCTCTGGTTGTTCGTGGTGGTGCCCAAGGGCTTCCTCCCGCAGCAGGACTCCGGGCGCCTGCGCGGCTACGCGGTGGCCGACCAGAGCATCTCGTTCCAGTCCCTGAGCGCGAAGATGGGCGAGTACCGCAAGATCCTCTCTTCCGATCCGGCGGTGGAAAACGTGGTCGGCTTCATCGGCGGCGGCCGCTGGCAGTCGAGCAACACCGGTTCGTTCTTCGTCACCCTCAAGCCGATCGGCGAACGCGACCCGGTGGAGAAGGTCCTCACCCGGCTGCGCGAGCGGATCGCCAAGGTGCCCGGCGCGGCGCTCTATCTCAATGCCGGCCAGGACGTGCGCCTGGGCGGCCGCGACAGCAACGCGCAGTACGAATTCACCCTGCGCAGCGACGACCTGACCCTGCTCCGCGAATGGGCGCCGAAGGTCGAGGCGGCGATGCGCAAGCTGCCGCAGCTGGTGGACGTCAACAGCGACTCCCAGGACAAGGGCGTGCAGACCCGCCTGGTGATCGACCGCGACCGTGCGGCGACCCTGGGGATCAACGTGGAAATGGTCGACGCGGTGCTCAACGATTCCTTCGGCCAGCGCCAGGTGTCGACCATCTTCAACCCGCTGAACCAGTACCGGGTGGTGATGGAGGTCGACCAGCAGTACCAGCAGAGCCCGGAGATCCTCCGCCAGGTCCAGGTGATCGGCAACGACGGCCAGCGCGTGCCGCTGTCCGCGTTCAGCCACTACGAACCGAGCCGGGCACCGCTGGAAGTCAACCACCAGGGCCAGTTCGCCGCCACCACGCTGTCCTTCAACCTGGCGCCGGGCGCGCAGATCGGCCCGACCCGCGAGGCCATCATGCAGGCCCTGGAGCCGCTGCACATCCCGGTGGACGTGCAGACCAGCTTCGAGGGCAACGCCGGCGCGGTGCAGGACACGCAGAACCAGATGCCCTGGCTGATCCTCCTGGCGCTGCTGGCGGTGTACATCGTCCTCGGCATCCTCTACGAGAGCTACGTGCACCCGCTGACCATCCTCTCGACCCTGCCTTCGGCCGGGGTCGGCGCGCTGCTCGCGCTGATCCTCTGCCGCAGCGAGCTGAGCCTGATCGCGCTGATCGGCATCATCCTGCTGATCGGCATCGTCAAGAAGAACGCGATCATGATGATCGACTTCGCCCTGGAGGCCGAGCGCAACCACGGCCTGAGCCCGCGCGAGGCGATCCTCGAGGCCTGCATGATGCGCTTCCGGCCGATCATGATGACCACCCTGGCTGCCTTGCTCGGCGCCTTGCCGCTGATCTTCGGCATCGGCGGCGACGCCGCGCTGCGCCGGCCGCTGGGCATCACCATCGTCGGCGGGCTGATCGGCAGCCAGTTGCTGACCCTGTACACCACCCCGGTGGTCTACCTCTATCTCGACCGCCTGCGCCACTGGGTCAACCAGAAACGCGGCGTACGCACGGACGGTGCGCTGGAGACACCCCTATGAAACACACCCCCTCGTTGCTCGCCCTGGCCCTGGTCGCCGCCCTCGGCGGCTGCGCCATCGGCCCCGACTACCAGCGACCGGACCTGGCGGTGCCCGCCGAATTCAAGGAAGCCGAAGGCTGGCGCCGCGCCGAGCCGCGCGACGTGTTCCAGCGCGGCGCCTGGTGGGAGCTGTACGGCGACCAGACCCTGAACGACCTGCAGATGCACCTGGAACGTTCCAACCAGACCCTGGCCCAGTCGGTGGCGCAGTTCCGCCAGGCCGAGGCGCTGGTGCGCGGCGCGCGGGCGGCGTTCTTCCCGTCGATCACCGGCAACGTGGGCAAGACCCGCAGCGGCCAGGGCGGCGGCGATAGCACCGTGTTGCTGCCGGGAGGCTCGACGGTGAGCAGCGGCGGCTCTGGCGCGATCAGTACCAGCTACTCGACCAACCTCAGTGTCAGCTGGGAGGTCGACCTCTGGGGCAAGCTGCGCCGGCAACTGGAGGCCAACCAGGCGAGCCTGCATGCCAGCGCCGCCGACCTCGCCGCGGTGCGCCTCAGCCAGCAGTCGCAACTGGCGCAGAACTACCTGCAACTGCGGGTGATGGACGAACAGATCCGCCTGCTCAACGACACGGTGACGGCCTACGAGCGTTCGCTGAAGGTGGCCGAGAACAAATACCGCGCCGGCATCGTCACCAGGGCCGACGTGGCCCAGGCCCGCACCCAGCTGAAAAGCACCCAGGCCCAGGCCATCGACCTGAAGTACCAGCGCGCCCAGCTGGAGCACGCCATCGCCGTGCTGGTCGGCCTGCCGCCGGCGCAATTCAACCTGCCGCCGGTGGCGAGCGTGCCGAAGCTGCCGGACCTGCCGGCAGTGGTGCCGTCGCAATTGCTCGAACGACGGCCGGACATCGCCTCGGCGGAACGCAAGGTGATTTCCGCCAATGCCCAGATCGGCGTGGCCAAGGCCGCCTATTTCCCCGACCTCACCCTGAGCGCCGCCGGCGGCTACCGCAGCGGCAGCCTGAGCAACTGGATCAGCACGCCGAACCGCTTCTGGTCGATCGGCCCGCAGTTCGCCATGACCCTGTTCGACGGCGGCCTGATCGGCTCCCAGGTGGACCAGGCCGAGGCGACCTACGACCAGACCGTGGCGACCTACCGGCAGACCGTGCTCGACGGTTTCCGCGAGGTGGAGGACTACCTGGTGCAATTGAGCGTCCTCGACGAGGAGAGCGGGGTGCAGCGCGAAGCCCTGGAGTCGGCCCGCGAGGCACTGCGCCTGGCCGAGAACCAGTACAAGGCCGGCACCGTCGACTACACCGACGTGGTCACCAACCAGGCCACCGCGCTGAGCAACGAACGCACCGTGCTGACCCTGCTCGGCAGCCGCCTGACCGCCAGCGTCCAGTTGATCGCGGCAATGGGCGGCGGCTGGGACAGCGCCGACATCGAGCGGACCGACGAGCGGCTCGGCCGGGTCGAGGAGGGCCTGCCGCCTTCGCCCTGAGTTCTTCTCGCTGCCTGTTCCTGACGAATGCCTTTCCCCGCTATTGCGCTTGCATGACACACCGCCGTCCGCGTCTCGGCTAGAGTGCGGCGGCGGATGTGGAGGTGAATACGTGTCGGGGAAGTTTCCGGAAATGCCCTCGCGCCGAGGCTACTGGCTCGGCTGGTTGTGCCGCCTGGCCATGCTTGGCGGCGTCGCCGCGATGTTCTGGGCGCTGCTGCAATGCTTCGTCCTGCTGCACGGCGATCCGCCGCTCCAGCGCGCCCCGCTGCGGACGCCCTGGACCCTGCTGGCGCTCGGCCTGGCGCTGTTCCTCGCCGGTTTCTGCGGCGAGTACCGGCTGTGGCGGCGCCGCGCCGGTTGCTGAAACCGGCGTCAGGCAGCGCCCGTCGAAGGGAACAGCAGGCGCAGGTGGGTCTTCTGCTGCGGTACGCTTTCCGCTTCGGCGCGGCCGCCGTGGTAGGCCATGATCGATTGCACGATGGCCAGCCCCAGGCCGGTGCCGGCCTGGGCTCCACTCTGGCGTCCGGCGCGGCGGTAGAAGCGCTCGAACAGGTGCGGCAGGTACTCCGGCGGGATGCCCGGGCCGTCGTTGCTGACCCTCACCTCGGTGTGCCCCGCGCGCTCCCCGATCCGCACGTCGATGCGCCCGCCTTGCGGGGTGTGGCGCACGGCGTTGGACACCAGGTTGGAAATGGCGCGCTGGATCATCAGGTTGTCGCCGTGGGCGAAGCCGCTGCCGGACAGGCGCAGTTCGACGCCCTTGTCCTCGGCGACCATCTCGTACAGGTCGATGACCTTGGCCGCCTGCTCGTGCAGGGCGACGCAGCCGAACTGGGCCTGGATCGCCGGGTTGTCCACCTGCACCAGGAACAGCATGTCGGTGACGATCCGCGACAGCCGCTCCAGTTCCTCGGCATTGGACTCCAGGGCTTCGCGGTATGCCGTGCTGTCGCGATGCTGGCTGAGCAGCACCTGGTTGCGCACCAGCAGGTTGCAGATCGGCGCGCGCAGTTCGTGGGCCAGGTCGTCGGAGAACTGCGAGAGCTGGCGTACGCCATCCTCGAGGCGGGCGAGCATGTGGTTGAAGCTGCGGGCCAGGCTGTCCAGCTCGCGCGGCAGGTTCTGCTCGGGGATGCGGTAGGAGAGATCCTGCGGGCTGACCTGGGCGGCCACCCGGCGGAAGCGGTTCAACGGTTCGAGGCCGGCACGCACCACCCACCAGGCGGCCAGGGCGATCAATGGCAGGAGGAAGGGCAGGGCCAGCAGGGTGGCGCGGAGGAAGCCGTCGAGCAGGCGCTCGTCGGCGTTGCGCTCGCTGCTCAGCAACACCTGTACCGGGGTGCCGTTCTTCATGCGCATGGAAGCGCCGATGCTCAGCAGGCGCTGGTCGTTGCCGGTGCTCCAGCTCTGGAACACCGGCTGGCGGGCATCCGCCTGCAAGCGGGCGAGAAGCGCGCGGTTGGCCGCGACGCTGGCCGCGGCCTGGTCGCCGAAGCTCATCAGCGGCTGGCCGCTGCGGCTGTCGAGAATGCTCAGGTGCAGGCCGCTGTGGGCCACCAGTTGGTCCTGCAGGGCATGCGCCTGTACGGCCGGGTCGCTGCGCAGGTCGAGATCGTCTTCCAGGCTGTGGCGGATCTGCTCCAGCTTCAATTGCAGGTTTTCCCGCTCGCGGGCTTCCAGCTCGCGGCCGAGGTTCCAGTGCGCCATCGCGCCGAGCGCCAGGGCCAGCAGCGCGCCGAGGGCGCCGACCAGCAGGGCCAGGCGCAGCGACAGTCGGCCTGGTGGCGTCATCGGCGCGCTTCCAGGACGTAGCCGACGCCGCGAATGGTATGGATCAGCTTGAGGTCGAAGCCGTCGTCGATCTTCGCCCGCAGGCGGCAGATGGCGACCTCCACCACGTTGGAGTCGTTGTCGAAGTTCATGTCCCAGATCAGCGAGATGATCTGCGTCCGGGTGATGACGTCGCCGTTGCGCCGCATCAGCAGGTGCAGCAGGGCGAACTCCTTGGTCGTCAGGTTGATCCGCACCCGGCCGCGGAAGGCCCGGTGGCGGCTGGCGTCCAGCTCCAGGTCGGCGACCCGCAGGACGTCCTGCATCGGTGCCTGGTCGTGGCGGCGCAGCAGCGAGCGGACCCGCGCCAGCAGTTCGGGGAACTGGAACGGCTTGACCATGAAGTCGTCGGCGCCGAGATCGAGGCCGCGCACCTTGTCGGTCAGCCTGCCATGCCCGGTGAGCATCATCACCCGCGCGCTGCTGCGTTCGCGCAGGCGGCGGAGCAGGTCCCAGCCGTCGATGCCGGGCAGGTTGACGTCGAGGATCACCAGTTCGTAAGGGTGTTGCAAGGCCATGTGCAGGCCGTCGATGCCATCGTTGGCGCGGTCGACGATGTAGCCGCTTTCGGTCAGGCCCTGGTGCAGGTAGTCGGCAGTCTTGACTTCATCTTCGATAATAAGGATGCGCATGTTCGCCCCTATATAAAGTATGGATTCATTTGCAAGTAAATGTTTAAGTGCATTGCTATAAAGTTACATTGCGGGCGTTGCCTGGATAGAGTCCTGGAAATGTAATTTCATATCGTTGCGCTGCTTCGATGATAATTATCGAATGACCGGGTAGTTCTCCCGGGAGTCCGCCTGAGAACTTTGGAAATGTCCGCGGCGCAAGCACCGCTGGGCGTGAGGGGCAATGCCTTTTGTAAGCGCATGTTGCTTTTGTCCCTATGTTTCATCCAACTATTGCCAGTCTCTTCGAAGGTTGCCGAAGTGTAACCGCTAATTGTCCGTGGAGAATATTCATTACCGACTTGTAATTCTTCCGTCACCTTGCCGATAAGCCCCGCTACCTAACATCTGCCGCATCCCGGAAGTGCAACTTCGAATATCGCCGGCGAGATATCGCCGATGAACGGTTGCGTGGTTCCGGGCCGGTAATGGATCGCCGTCGCCGACGACGATCAGCAGACGAGGAGCGGAACATGCCGATACTTCGGCCACTGGCCAGCGCGGGGAAACGCGCCTGCTGGCTACTGATGGGACTCTGCCTGGGCCTGCCGGCCCTGGCGAACGAGGCGCCGGTGAGTTTCAACGGCACTTCGATCAGCCTCGAGCAGGCGTTGGAGCGGGCCCTGCGGAGCAACCCCGAGCTGGCGGCGGTGGGGCGCGAGACCGAGATCGCCAGCGGCGCGCGGCAGCAGGCCGGGCTGATCCCCAACCCGGATCTGTCCTGGAGCGTCGAGGACACCCGCCAGGGCAATCGCCAGACCAGCGTCAGCATCGCCCAGCCGCTGGAGCTGGGCGGCAAGCGCGGCGCGCGGGTGGAGGTGGCGAAACGCGGCAGCGAGATCGCCTGGACCCAACTGGAAGTCCGTCGCGCCGAACTGCGCGCCCAGGTCCGTGGCGCCTACTACGCGGCGCTGACCGCGCAGGAGCGGGTGCGCCTGGCGAAGACCTCCCTGGACCTGGCCAGGCGTGCGCTGCAGGCCGCCGACCGGCGGGTCAAGGCCGGCAGCATCTCTTCGGTGGAACGGGTCCGCGCCCAGGTCCTGGCGGACAACGCCCAGCTCGACCTGAGCCAGGCGGAGCTGGAGCAGCAGCGCACCTATGTGCAGCTGTCGAGCACCTGGGACGAGCCGCAGCCAGGCTTCGCCAAGGTCGGCGGCGCGCTCGACGCGGTGCCGGCGAGCATCACCCGCGGCGCCTTGCTGCGCCATCTCGACGAGTCGCCGACCTTGCGCCTGGCGGCCCAGGAGGTAGCGCGCGGCGAGGCCCAGGTCGACCTGGAGAAGCGCCAGCGCATCCCCAACCTGACGGTCAGCATCGGCAGCAAGTACGACCAGACCGCCCGCGACGGACGTGGCGAACGGGTCAACCTGATCGGCCTGTCGATGCCGCTGCCGCTGTTCGACCGCAACCAGGGCAACATCTACGCCGCCCAGAGCCGCGCCGACCAGGCCCGCGACCTGCAGCGCGCGACCCTGCTGCGCCTGCGCAGCGAAGCGGTACAGGCCTACGACCAGTTGCGCACCTCGGAACAGGAGCTGGCGCTGGTCCGTCGCGACCTGCTGCCCGGCGCACAGAGCGCGCTGGACTCGATGACCCGCGGCTTCGAGATGGGCAAGTTCAACTTCCTCGACGTGCTCGACGCCCAGCGCACCCTGGTCGGCGTCCGTGCCCAGTACGTGCGCGCGCTGGACGCCGCGGCGCAGGCGCGGGTGAGCATGGAGCGCCTGCTCGGCGAAGACATCGGCCACCTCGGCCAGTGAGATTTCCGGGGCGGGCCGCCGGCGCGCCCCCCGAACGGTTCGGGAGAACAGAATGGGCAAGAAGACGATTATCGCGGTGACCGCACTGGCACTGCTCGGCCTGGGCGGCGGCGCCTACCTGGAGCTGGGCGGCAAGGCGCCGGCCGGCGCCGGCGAAGCGGCCGCCGAGGGCGAGGGCAGCGGACCGCGCGGCGGCATGTTGTTGCGCCAGGGCGACCTGACCCTGGAACTGCTGGTGCCGGAGGACGGCAGCCCGCTCAAGGCCTGGGTCGAGCGCGGCGGCAAGGCGCTGGCGCCGCAGGAGGTGGTCCTCGGCGCGGACGTCGAGCGCGCCACCGGCGAGGTCGAGGACCTGCTGTTCAAGGCCAGCGGCGATGGCCTGGTGGCCAATGCCGGGATCGCCGAGCCGCATGCCTTCACCGCGCGCCTCAAGCTGATGGCCGGCAAGCAGGGCTACGACTTCGCCTTCACCCGCGAGGAGGGCAAGCTGGAGCTGGATGCCGAGCAGATCGAGGCCGCCGGCATCACCCTCGATACGGCGCGGACGATCAGCCTGGCCCAGGTGGTCTCGCTGCCCGGCGAGATCCGCTTCAACGAGGACCGCACCGCGCATATCGTCCCGCGCCTGCCGGGGATCGTCGACAGCGTGCCGGCCAACCTTGGCCAGGCGGTGAAGCAGGGCGAGCTGCTGGCGGTGATCAGCAGCCCGCAGTTGTCCGACCAGCGCAGCGAATTCGCCGCCGCCCAGCGCCGCCTGAGCCTGGCGCAGAGCACCTACAAGCGCGAGCAGCAGCTGTGGAAGGAGGGCATCTCCGCGGAGCAGGAATTCCTGCTCGCCCGCCAGGGTTTGCAGGAAGCCGAGATCGCGCTGAACAACGCGCGGGCGAAGATCGCCGCGCTCGGCGGCAATCCCAGCCTGCAGGGCGGCAACCGCTACGAGCTGCGCGCGCCGTTCGCCGGGGTGCTGGTGGAAAAGCACCTGACCCAGGGCGAGCCGGTGGACGGCACCGCCAACGTCTTCACCCTGTCCGACCTGTCCTCGGTCTGGGCCACCTTCAACGTGCCCGCGCAACTGCTCGGCCAGGTCCGCGTCGGCAGCAAGGTCAAGGTGCTCGCCCAGGCGCTGGATAGCGAAGTGGAGGGCACCGTGTCCTACATCGGCGACCTGCTCGGCGAGCAGACCCGCGCGGCCACCGCCCGGGTCACCCTGAGCAACCCCGAGAGCACCTGGCGCCCGGGCCTGTTCGTTTCCGTGCAGGTGGCCGAGGCGACCCGCAAGGAAGTCCTGACGGTCGCCGACGGCGCGGTGCAGAACGTCGACGGCGAGGACGTGGTGTTCGTCCGCGTGGCCGACGGCTTCGTGGTCCAGCCGGTCAAGCTGGGCATCAGCGACGGCCAGCGCGTCGAGGTCCTCGAGGGCCTGCGCGCCGGCAGCCAGGTCGCCGCCAGCGGCAGCTTCATCCTCAAATCCGAACTGGGCAAGGGCTCGGCGGAACACGGTCACTGAGTCCCGCTCCAGGAGTCTTCGCATGTTCGAACGCATCATCCAATTCGCCATCGAGCAACGCTGGCTGGTCCTGCTGGCGGTGCTGGGGATGGCCGGGGTCGGCATTGGCAGCTACCAGAAGCTGTCCATCGACGCGGTCCCGGACATCACCAACGTCCAGGTGCAGATCAATACCGCCGCCCCCGGCTACTCGCCGCTGGAAGTGGAGCAGCGGATCACCTACCCGGTGGAGACCGTCATGGCCGGCCTGCCGGGTTTGCAGGAAACCCGTTCGCTGTCGCGGCCGGGGATTTCCCAGGTGACGGTGATCTTCGAGGAAGGCACCGACATCTACTTCGCCCGCCAGCAGGTCAACGAACGCCTGAGCACGGCGCGCGAGCAACTGCCGGAAGACATCTCGCCGACCCTCGGGCCGATCTCCACCGGTCTCGGCGAGATCTACCTGTGGACGGTAGAGGCCGAGGAGGGTGCGACCAAGGAGGACGGCAGCGCCTACACGCCCACCGACCTGCGCACCATCCAGGACTGGATCATCCGTCCGCAGTTGCGCAACGTGAAGGGCGTGGCCGAGATCAACACCATCGGCGGCTACGCTAAGCAATTCCTCATCGCCCCGGATCCGAAGAAGCTCGCGGCCTACAAGCTGACCCTCGGCGACCTGCAGAACGCCGTGCTGCGCAACAACGAGAACGTCGGCGCCGGCTACATCGAGCGGCGCGGCGAGCAGTTGCTGATCCGCGCGCCGGGCCAGGTCAAGGACATGGACGATATCCGCGGGATCATCGTTTCCAACGTCGACGGCGTGCCGATCCGTATCCGCGACGTCGCCGAGGTCGGCCTGGGCAAGGAGCTGCGCACCGGCGCGGCCACCGAGAACGGCCGCGAAGTGGTGCTCGGCACGGTGTTCATGCTGATCGGCGAGAACAGCCGGGAAGTGGCCCAGGCGGTCGGCCAGCGCCTGGAGGAGATCAACCGGACCCTGCCCAAGGGGGTCAAGGCGATCACCGTCTACGACCGCACCACCCTGGTGGACAAGGCCGTGGCCACGGTGAAGAAGAACCTGGTGGAAGGCGCGGCGCTGGTGATCGCGGTGCTCTTCCTGTTCCTCGGCAACATCCGCGCGGCGCTGATCACCGCCACCATCATCCCGCTGTCGATGCTGTTCACCTTCACCGGGATGGTCGGCAACAGGGTCAGCGCCAACCTGATGAGCCTCGGCGCGCTGGACTTCGGCATCATCGTCGACGGCGCCGTGGTGATCGTCGAGAACGCCATCCGCCGCCTGGCCCATGCCCAGGCCCATCACGGCCGCCAGCTGACCCGCGCGGAACGTTTCCACGAGGTCTTCGCCGCGTCCAGGGAGGCGCGCCGGGCGCTGATCTTCGGCCAGATCATCATCATGGTGGTGTACCTGCCGATCTTCGCCCTCACCGGGGTCGAGGGGAAGATGTTCCACCCGATGGCGTTCACCGTGGTCACCGCGCTGCTTGGCGCGATGATCCTCTCGGTGACCTTCGTCCCGGCGGCGATCGCGCTGTTCATCACCGGCAAGGTCAAGGAGGAGGAGAACTTCGTCATGCGCCGCGCGCGTCTGGCCTACGAACCGGCGCTGCGCTGGGTGCTCGGACACCGCGCGCTGGTGGTCGGCGGTGCCCTCGGCGCGATCCTGCTCACCGCGCTGGTGGCCTCGCGGATGGGCAGCGAGTTCATTCCCAGCCTCAGCGAGGGCGACTTCGCCATGCAGGGCCTGCGGGTGCCGGGCACCAGCCTGACCCAGTCGGTCGAGATGCAGCAGACCCTGGAGAAGAAGCTGATGGGCAAGTTCCCGGAGATCGAGCGGGTCTTCGCCCGCACCGGGACCGCCGAGATTGCCTCCGACCTGATGCCGCCGAACGCCTCCGACAGCTACGTGATGCTCAAGCCGCAGAGCCAGTGGCCGGACCCGAAGAAGTCGCGGGAGGCGCTGCTGGAAGAATTGCAGGCCGCGGCCCTTGAGGTGCCGGGCAGCGTCTACGAGTTCTCCCAGCCGATCCAGTTGCGCTTCAACGAACTGATCTCCGGGGTGCGCAGCGACGTCGCGGTGAAGGTCTTCGGCGACGACATGCAGGTGCTCAACGACACTGCGGAGAAGATCTCCAAGGTGCTGCAAGGCATCGACGGCGCCTCCGAGGTGAAGGTCGAGCAGACCACCGGCCTGCCGGTGCTGACGGTGGACATCGACCGCGACAAGGCGGCACGCTTCGGCCTCAATGTCGGCGACATCCAGGACACCGTGGCCACCGCCCTCGGCGGACGCAACGCCGGTACCCTGTTCGAGGGCGACCGCCGCTTCGACATCGTCATCCGCCTGCCGGAAACCCTGCGCGCCGACCTGCCGGCACTGTCCAACCTGCTGATCCCGCTGCCGCCGAACAACCTGGCGCGGATCGACTTCATCCCGCTGTCGGACGTGGCGCGCCTCGACCTCTCGCCGGGACCGAACCAGATCAGCCGGGAGAACGGCAAGCGGCGCATCGTGGTCAGCGCCAACGTGCGCGGCCGCGACATCGGCTCGTTCGTGCTGGAAGCGCAACAGAAGCTGCAGGACGGGGTGAAGATCCCGGCCGGCTACTGGACCACCTGGGGCGGCCAGTTCGAACAGTTGCAGTCCGCCGCCAAGCGCTTGCAGGTAGTGGTGCCGGTGGCGCTGCTGCTGGTGTTCACCTTGCTCTTCGCCATGTTCAACAACGTCAAGGACGGCCTGCTGGTGTTCACCGGCATCCCCTTCGCCCTCACCGGCGGGGTGCTGGCCCTGTGGCTGCGCGGGATACCGCTGTCGATCTCGGCGGCGGTGGGTTTCATCGCCCTGTCCGGGGTGGCGGTGCTCAACGGCCTGGTGATGATCTCCTTCATCCGCAACCTGTTGCAGGAAGGACGCAGCCTCGACCAGGCGGTGTGGGAGGGCGCCATCACCCGCCTGCGTCCGGTGCTGATGACCGCCCTGGTGGCCTCCCTCGGTTTCGTGCCGATGGCCCTGGCCACCGGCACCGGCGCCGAGGTGCAGCGGCCGCTGGCGACGGTGGTGATCGGCGGCATCCTGTCCTCGACCATGCTGACCCTGCTGGTGCTGCCGGTGCTCTATCGCTGGACCCACGGGCGTGACGCCGGTCCGCGCGAGGAGACGCCGGCGGCCGGCTGAAGCGGGCGCGCAAGCGGGCCGGCAGGGGAAACCCTGACGGCCCTTTTTCGTTGGCCGTTGGACGGATTCCGTTCGATTACCGCACGCGATTGCCGGCCCAGATTGTCGCCGGCGGGGGGCTTGCGTAGTGTGGGTGGACGTTCCGCGCCCGGCGCTTGGCGCCGCGCGGCGATAACAACAACGATAGCAGCCTGAGTGTCCTGCCCATGAATGCCTCCTTGCTCAGCGAGCGCAGC
Source organism: Pseudomonas sp. HMSC057H01 (assembly GCF_001836405.1). Lineage (NCBI taxonomy): Bacteria > Pseudomonadati > Pseudomonadota > Gammaproteobacteria > Pseudomonadales > Pseudomonadaceae > Pseudomonas > Pseudomonas sp. HMSC057H01. Next base: position 78,253 of record NZ_KV828521.1, read on the forward strand.
CGGGTGTTCGAACGTGCCGACCCCTATGCGGTGTCCGGCTACGTCAACCGGCACGTTGGTACGCACTGCATACGCCTGCCGGCCGCCGGCAGGCCGCAAGCCAGCCTCGACCACCGCACCTTCGCCAGCCTCGACCTGTGCCGGATCAGCTACGGCGCGGCGGTACGGGTCACCTCGCCGGCGCTGGAGAGCATCTTCCACCTGCAGATCCTCCTGCGCGGCCACTGCCTGTGGTGCGGCGGCGGGCAGGAACACGCCCTGGCGCCGGGCGAGCTGTTGCTGATCAACCCGGACGATCCGGTCGACCTGACCTATTCGGCGGACTGCGAGAAATTCATCGTCAAGCTGCCCTGCGCGCTGCTCGAAGCGATCTGCGCCGAGCAGCGCTGGAGCCATCCGGCACGCGGCGTGCGTTTCCTCGAGCATCGCTATCGCCTGGACCAGCTGGAAGGCTTCGTCGGCCTGCTCGCCCTGGTCTGCCGCGAGGCCGAGTCCGGCGAGCGGCTGGCGCGGGTCGACAGCCACTTCGAGCAGATCCTCGGCAGCAAGCTGCTGACCCTGCTGAAGACCAACGTCAGCCGCGAGGACCCCGGCGATGCGCAGGTCGTCTTCGCCCGCCTCGATGCCTACATCCGCCGCCATCTGCAGAGCGAGATCGAGGTCGCGGCGCTGGCCGAGCAGGCGCACATGAGCACTCGCTCGCTGTACGCGCTGTTCGAGCGCCAGCTTGGCGAGAGCCCTCGGCAATACATTCGCCGGCTGCGCCTGGAGCGCATCCGCGCCTGCCTGGAAGACCCCGGCTGCCGGGTACGCAACCTCACCGAACTGGCCCTGGACTTCGGTTTCGCCCACCTCGGCCGCTTCGCCGAGCAATATCGCCGGCAGTTCGGCGAGCTGCCTTCGGAAACCCTGCGCCGGCGCGCCTAGCGCCGACCGCCACGGCGTGCAGGAATCGGCCAGCGATCCGCAGGCAACGGATATCCCCAGCAGTACGCGCTACCTAACCTGACCGGGCCTGAACAATAACAACGGAGGCCCCGGCCATGTCCCTGGGTAGCGATTACTTGCGTTCTCTGCTCGAGGAAGACCCCGAGCGCGGCGTCTACCGCTGCAAGCGGGAGATGTTCACCGACCCACGCCTGTTCGAGCTGGAGATGAAGCACATCTTCGAGGGCAACTGGGTCTATCTCGCCCACGAAAGCCAGGTTGCCGGAATCAACGACTACCTGACCACCCAGATCGGCCGCCAGTCGATCGTCATCGCGCGCAACCGCGACGGCCAGCTCAACGCCTTCATCAACGCCTGCAGTCACCGTGGCGCGATGCTCTGCCGGCACAAGAGCGGCAATCGCAGCAGCTATACCTGTCCGTTCCACGGCTGGACCTTCAACAACTCCGGCAAGCTGCTCAAGGTCAAGGACCCGGCCGAGGCCGGCTACCCGCAGGGCTTCAACTGCGAGGGCTCGCACGACCTGACCCGGGTGGCGCGCTTCGAGTCCTACCGTGGCTTCCTGTTCGGCAGCCTCAACCCCGATGTCAGGCCGCTGGCCGAGCACCTGGGCGAGTCGGCGAAGATCATCGACATGATCGTCGACCAGTCGCCGGAAGGCCTCGAAGTGCTGCGCGGCTCTTCCAGCTATGTCTACGAAGGCAACTGGAAGCTTACCGCCGAGAACGGCGCCGACGGCTACCACGTCAGTTCGGTGCACTGGAACTACGCGGCGACCCAGAGCCAGCGCCAGCAGCGCGACGCCGCGGACCAGCTGCGGACCATGAGCGCCGCCGGCTGGGCCCGGCAGGGCGGCGGCTTCTACTCGTTCGAGCATGGCCACATGCTGCTCTGGAGTCGCTGGGCCAACCCCGAGGACCGGCCGGCCTTCGAGCGCCGCGCCGAGCTTGCCCGCGACTTCGGCGAGGCCCGCGCCGACTGGATGATCGAGAACTCGCGCAACCTCTGCCTGTACCCCAACGTCTACCTGATGGACCAGTTCAGCTCGCAGATCCGCATCGCCCGGCCGCTGTCGGTGGACCGCACGGAAATCACCATCTACTGCATCGCGCCGAAAGGCGAGAGCGCCGAGGCGCGCGCCCGGCGCATCCGCCAGTACGAGGACTTCTTCAACGTCAGCGGCATGGCCACCCCGGACGACCTGGAGGAGTTCCGTTCCTGCCAGCAGGGCTACCAGGGCAGCGTGGTCGGCTGGAACGACCTGTCGCGCGGCGCCGAACACTGGATAGAGGGCGCCGACGCGGCGGCCGCGGCCATCGACCTGCGGCCGCGCCTGAGCGGCGTGCGCACCGAGGACGAAGGGCTGTTCGTATTGCAGCATCGCTACTGGCAGGAGGCGCTGCTCGCCGCCCTGGAGCGCGAACGGACGCAGCGCGTGGCGCTGCGGGAGGTGGCGTCATGAGCCTGGGCTACGACGCCCTGCGCGATTTCCTCTACCGCGAGGCGCGCTATCTCGACGACAAGGATTGGGACGCCTGGCTGGCGTTGTACGCCGCGGACGCCAGTTTCTGGATGCCGTCCTGGGACGACCGCGACCAGCTCACCGAGGACCCGCAGCGGGAAATCTCGCTGATCTGGTACGGCAACCGCGGCGGTCTGGAGGACCGGGTATTCCGCATCCGCACCGAGCGCTCCAGCGCGACCCTGCCGGACACCCGCACCTCGCACAACCTGAGCAACATCGAACTGCTCGGTGAGGACGACGGCATCTGCCGCGCGCGCTGCAACTGGCACACCCTGAGCTATCGCTACAAGACCGTGGACAGCTACTTCGGCACCACCTTCTACGACCTCGACGTACGCGGCGAGAGTCCGCTGATCAAGGCCAAGAAAGTGATCCTGAAGAACGACTACGTTCGCCAGCTGATCGACGTCTACCACGTCTGACGCCCGCGCCGGCGGGCTGTCGAGGGACATGCCATGAACCATCGGATCGCACTCAACTTCGAAGACGGGGTGACCCGCTTCATCCATGCCGCGCCCGGCGAGACCGTGGCCGACGCGGCCTACCGCCAGGGCATCAACATCCCCCTGGACTGCCGCGACGGCGCCTGCGGCACCTGCAAGTGCCTGGCCGAGGCCGGGCGCTATGCGCTGGGCCAGGACTACATCGACGATGCCCTCAGCGCCGAGGAAGCCGCCCGCGGCTACGTGCTGACCTGCCAGATGCGCGCCGAAAGCGACTGCGTGCTGCGCGTGCCGGCGTCCTCGACCCTGTGCAGGACCGGCCAGGCGCGCTACGAGGCGCGCATCAGCGAAGTCCGGCAACTGTCGCCGAGCACCATCGGCCTGTCGCTGCGCGGCGAGGCGCTGGCCAGCCTGGCGTTCCTGCCCGGGCAGTACGTCAACCTCCAGGTGCCCGGCAGCGAGCAGCGCCGCGCCTACTCCTTCAGCTCGCTGGCGAAGGACGGCGAGGTCAGCTTCCTGATCCGCAACGTCCCCGGCGGGCTGATGAGCGGCTTCCTCAGTGGCACGGCCAGGGCCGGCGACAGCCTGGCGATGGACGGCCCGCTGGGCAGTTTCTACCTGCGCGAGATTCACCGGCCACTGCTGATGCTGGCCGGCGGCACCGGCCTGGCGCCGTTCACCGCGATGCTCGAACGGATCGCCGAGCAGGGCAGCGCGCACCCGCTGCACCTGGTCTACGGGGTGACCCACGACGTCGACCTGGTCGGGCTCGAGCGCCTGGAGGCGTTCGCCGAACGGATTCCCGGCTTCACCTGGAGCGCCTGCGTGGCCAGCGCCGACAGCGACTATCCGCGCAAGGGCTACGTGACCGAGCACATCGCCGCGCAGCACCTGCACGAGGGCGACGTCGACATCTACCTGTGCGGGCCGCCGCCGATGGTCGAGGC
>NZ_KV828521.1:82216-134982 GCF_001836405.1 Pseudomonas sp. HMSC057H01
CCTGTGCGGGCCGCCGCCGATGGTCGAGGCGGTCGAGCGCTACCTGCGCGAGCAGGGCGTGCGCCCGGCGAATTTCTACTACGAAAAGTTCGCCGCCAGCGCGGCCTGAACCCGAGCGAGCCAAGGAGATTCCCATGAACGACAGATTCCGCGACAAGGTCGCCCTGGTCAGCGGCGCCGCCCAGGGCATCGGCCTGGGCGTGGCCCGGCGCCTGCTGGAGGAAGGCGCGCGGGTGGTGGCGGTGGACCGCTCCGAGCTGGTCCACGAATTGGCCGGCGACGCCTGCCTGTGCCTGACCGCCGACCTGGAGCGCTATGCCGAATGCCAGCGGGTACTGGAGCGGACCCTGGAGCGTTTCGGCCGGCTGGACATCCTGGTCAACAACGTCGGCGGCACCCTCTGGGCGAAGCCCTACCAGCACTACGCCGAGGACGAGATCGAGGCCGAGCTGCGGCGTTCGCTGCTGCCCACCTTGTGGTGTTGCCGCGCGGCGCTGCCGGCGATGCTGGGGCAGGGTAGCGGGGCGATCGTCAACGTCTCGTCGGTTGCCACCCGCGGGGTCAACCGGGTGCCCTATGGCGCCGCCAAGGGCGGGGTGAACGCGCTGACCGCCTGCCTGGCGTTCGAGACCGCCGACCAGGGCATCCGCGTCAACGCGGTGGCGCCGGGCGGCACCGACGCGCCGCCGCGAAGGATTCCGCGCAACGCCGCGGCGCAGAGCGAGGAGGAGCGGCGCTGGTATCGACAGATCGTCGAGCAGACCCTCGACAGCAGCCTGATGAAGCGCTACGGCAGCATCGACGAGCAGGTCGCGGCGATCCTTTTCCTCGCCTCCGACGAGGCGTCCTACATCACCGGCGTGACCCTGCCGGTAGCTGGCGGCGACCTCGGCTGAGCGCATCAGTCGCCGCTTTCGGTGAACTTCTCCAGGTACAGCCGCAGATGCTCCAGGGAGCGCCCGCGCAGCCACTGGCGGACCGCCTCGACCATCGGCGGCGGCCCGCACAGGTAGAGGTCGAAAGCTTCGTCGCGCAGGCGGGCGGCGTCGAAATGCTCGTGCAGGTAGCCGCGCCGGCCGTCCCAGTCGGCGTCCGCCTCGCTGAGCACCGGGACGAAGCGGAAGCCGGGAAGCCGCTCGGCGTAGCCGGCGATCCGCTGCAATTCGCAGAGATCGGCGGCGCGGCGTACCCCGTAGTAGAGATGCACCGGCCGCTCGCAGCCGCGCTCGGCCAGTTCGTCGAGCATGCCGAGGAACGCCGACAGGCCGGTGCCGCCGGCCACCAGCAGCAACGGGCGCTCCACCTGACGCAGGTAGAAGGTGCCCAGCGGCGCCTCGAAGCGGATCTCGTCGCCGACCCGGCACCCTTGGCGCAGGTAGTCGCTCATGGCGCCGCCCGGGAGCAGGCGGATGAGGAACTGCAGGTGGTTCTGCGGATTCGGCCGGTTGGCGAAGGAGTAGGCGCGCCGGCAGTCGCTGCCGGGTACTTGCAGGCGCGCGTACTGGCCGGGCAGGAAGTCCAACTGGCGGCCCGCGGCGCCGGCGTCGAGGCGGAGCAGCGCTGTGTCCTCGGAGAGCAGGCGCAGTTCGCGCACCACGCCGCTGTGCGCCTGGGCCGCGGCGGCGTGGCAGAGGGTCGAGGCGAAGTCGAAGTAGAAGGCCGCGTCGGAGCGCACCCGGGTCTGGCAGGCGAGCACCTTGCGCTGCTCCAGGTCGGCGGCGGAGAGGGTGTCCTCGTCGGCGTAGTCCAGGCTGTAGCTGCCCGCCTCGCAGCGGCCCATGCAGGTGCCGCAGACCCCTTCGCGGCAGTCCAGCGGCAGGTTGATGCCGTGGCGCAGGGCGGCGTCGAGGAGTAGGTCGTCGTGGCCGACGGGCAGGAACAGGGTCTTGCCGTCGGCGAAGCTGAGGGCGACTTTGTGATTCATCGTGACGGGGCCCGCCGTTCAGAGGTGGTAGAAGTCGAGGACCGAGTCGATCCGGTCGTTGAGCAGGACGATGTGCTTGCGCGCGATCAGCCAGGCCTCGCCATGGGGTTTCAGGCGGTAGGTGGCATGGCCGAAGAAGCTGCCGGTCTGGTCCAGGCGCTGGAACAGGGTCTGCCAGTTGACCCGCACTCGCAGCAGGCCTTCGCCTTCCTCGGCGATGCGCACGTTGCCGATCTGGTGCAGGGTGCGCGGCATCGGCACGGTGGACGCGGCCTTGCCGGTGCGGATACGGAACACCCGGTCTTCCAGGCCGGCACGGCTGGGGTAGTAGATCAGCGACATCTCGCGCTTCGGATCGCGGGTGTAGCGGTGCTCGGACTCCCACTGCGGCAGGTGGAACTCGCACTGTTCGTCGAACTGCGCGAGGTAGCCGTCCCAGTCCTGGGCATCGCAGAGTTCGGCGTGGCGGTAGAGGAACTGTTCGACGCGGTACTGCAGTCCGGCGTTCATGGGGTCACCTCCTTCGCGCGCAGGGCCAGGCGCTCCAGGCCGTCGAGGAGGAAGCGCCGCCAATGCGCGTGCTGGTTGACGTAGAGGCCTTCGTGGGTGATCTCGGTGCCGGTCAGCAGCGGCGCGATACCCAGCGCCTGGCTGTTCGGCGTCGCGCCTTCGAGCCACTTGCCGTGGCCGCGGGAGATGTCGCTCCAGCGCTCCAGGCGGGCCTGGAAGCCACGCTGGGCTTCGCGGAACTCCACCAGATCGTCGGGCGTGCCCATCCCGGAGACGTTGAAGAAGTCCTCGAACTGGCGGATCCGGTTCTCCCGGTCGGCGTCCGACTCGCCCTTGACGCCGATGCACTGGCTGACGATCTCGGTACGGTTCCAGGCCAGCGGGCGGACGATGCGCAGCTGCGAGCTGATCTGGTCGATGACGAACAGGCTGGGGTAGAGATTGAGGTTGCGCAGGCGATGCATCATCCACTCGGCGCGGGCCTGGCCGTATTCCGCCACCAGCCGCGGCATCACGCTGGCGTAGCCGGGGCGTACGGCGGGGTTGGGCATCTCGCTGAAGAGCACGCTGTGGCCGTTGGCGAAGGAGAACCAGCCGTCGTCGGTGGCCGCGTCGCCGGCGCCGAGCTTGCTGTAGTCGAGGGTGGCGGCCGCGCCGCCGCGCTCGGCCTCGACCTGCTGGCGGTGCTGCACGGTGGCTACGTAGTTGTAGTGCACGGTACTGACGTGATAGCCGTCCAGGCCATTCTCGTTCTGCAGCTTCCAGTTGCCTTCGTAGGTGTAGGTGGAGGTGCCGGGCAGCACTTCCAGCTCGCCGCTGGGAGACTGCGCCACCAGCATGTCGAGGAACACCCGGGCGTCGCCGAGGAAGTCCACCAGGTCGTCCTCGCCGGCGACGTCCAGGCTGACGAAGACGAAGCCCCTGTAGCTCTGGATGCGCGCTTTCTTCAGGCCGCGGGTGGCCTTGTCGAAGCCTTCCGGGTATTCGCCCGGCGCCTTGACCTTCACCAGCCGGCCGTCGTTCTTGTAGCACCAGGCATGGAACGGACAGGTGAAGGTCGACTGGTTGCCCTTGCCGACCCGCACCAGGGTCGCGCCGCGATGCTGGCAGGCGTTGACCAGCGCGTGCAACTGGCCGTTGCCGTCGCGGGTGACGATCAGCGGCTGGCGTCCGGCGCGCAGGGTGACGAAGTCGTGGGGCCTGGCCAGTTCGCTTTCGTGGCAGGCGTAGATCCAGTTCTTTTCGAAGATCAGCTCCATCTCCAGGTCGAACAGCTCCGGTTCGGTGAACATGTCCCGGGCGATGCGGAAGATGCCTTCCTCGGGACGGAAGTCGAGACAGCCGCCGACATAGTCGCGCCACTGTTCCAGGCTTCTGCGGGTAGCGTTCATGCGTTCTCACCCTTGTGCGTTGTCGTTATGGGTGAGCCATTCAACGGCCACGAGCGGGGGCGGGCTATCCGCTTAGTCGACGATGCGCATCCCGAAAATGTGCGGCCGCCGAGGAGCGGCCGAGGGCCTCGCGGAGGGCTCGTTCCGGGTTCGAGCGGCGCTTGCGGCGGACGCTTTGTCCGGAAAGTCGGCGAACGCTATCCGGATAGTGGAGGATGCGGGGAGTCGGCCTTGCGCCGGCACATGCCTTGCATTTTGCTGAAAACAGAGCGCCAGCAGAGCGCACCCCCAGCCTTGCCGTGTCGAGTGCCGAACCATGATGAGGAGCCATCCCGTCGCCGATCGTGGCGATCTCCATGCCGACCACCTGGACCTGGCCGCCGCCCGTTCCTGGATGTCGAAGGTCTGCGGGCCGCACCGGCTCGAAGCGGCGAGCCCGGGACTGGTGCAGTTCCAGCACCACGGCAACGTGCTGAAGTCGATGTGCACCACCCTCGGCTACATCGGCTACGGCACCGACGTCACCATCACCGTCGAGGATGCCGCGGCGTTCAACGCCTACAGCCTGAGCCTGCCGCTCAGCGGCGAGCAGGAGCTGTGCCGGGGCGGGCTGCGCCTGCTCTCCGACGTCCGCCGCGGGGTGATCATCGCGCCCAACGAGCGCCAGGAGCTGAGCATCGCCGGGGACTGCCGCAAGTTGCAGGTGGTGATCGGCCGCACGGCGATGCGCAAGGTCCTGGAGGAGATGTTGCAGCGGCCGATCGATACGCCCTTGCGCTTCGATCCGGAGATGGATGCCCTGGACGGCGCCTCCGCGTCCTGGTGGCGCACCGTGCGGCACATCAGCGAGGAGATGGCGCGCAGCGAACTCTACGCCCAGGCGTTTTTCAGCAGCGACCTGGAACGCGCGCTGATCAAGGGACTGATCCTGGCCCAGCCGAACAACTACAGCGAGGCCCTGCAGCAGGGCCTTGGCGGGCGCCCGCCGCACTACCTGCTGCGCGCTCGCGAGTTTCTCCAGGCCAACGCCCGCGAGACCCTGAGCCTGGAGGACGTGGAACGCGCCGCCGGGGTCTCGCGGTTCAAGCTGTTCGAGGGCTTCCGTCGCTACTTCGGGGTGTCGCCGATGAGCTACCTGAAGCACTACCGGCTCGCCGCGGTGCGCGAGGAGATCCTCGCCAGCGGCGGCGCCCGCAGCATCTCGACGATTGCCCTGGGCTGGGGCTTCAGCCACCTCGGACGCTTCTCCGTGGACTACCGCAAGCGCTTCGAGGAAACCCCGAGCATGACCCAGCGCCGCGCCGCGCGGCGCTCCTGAGAGGGCGTTCAGGCGTCCTCGCGGCCGATCAGCGCCAGGCAGCGCCGCAGGTGCGGGGAGCCGTCGCCCTGGCGCCGGCTGACGATGATCGGCGAGGTCAGGGAGGCGTCGGCCAGGGCCTGGTAGGCGACGTCGTCGCGGTGCTGCAACTGCACCGAGGCCGGCACCAGGGTCGCGCCGAGTCCGGCGGCGACCAGGCCGATGGCGGTCTGCATCTCGTTGGCCCATTGCGTCACGCGCAGGCTCAGGCCGTGGGTGGCGAACAGCGCCAGCACATGGTCGGCGTAGCTCGGCCGCGGCTGGCCGGGGTAGAGCACGAACGGCTCGCGCGACAGGCGCTCCAGGCTCAGCGGCTGGCCGAGCAACGGGTGCCCGGCGGGCAGGGCGGCGACCAGCGGCTCTTCGCTGAGCACGCTCTGGCGGATCGCCGGGTCGTCGATGCGGATGCGTCCGAAACCGATGTCGATGCGCCCGCTCTTCAGCGCCTCGACCTGTTGCAGGGTGGTCATCTCCAGCAGGCCCAGCTCCAGCTCCGGGTCGCCGCGCAGGTGGCGGATCAGCTCCGGCAGCACGCCATACAGCGCCGAGGGCACGAAGCCGATGCCGAACCACTGGCGCTGGCCCTGGCCGATCCGCCGGGTGCTGTCGCAGATGCTCTCCAGTTGGTCCAGGAGCGTCGCGCTCTGTTCGTGGAAGAAGCGCCCGGCTTCGGTCAGGCGCAGCGGCCGGCCGCGCTCCAGCAGGGCCACCCCGAGCATTTCCTCGAGTTGCTGGATCTGCCGGCTCAGCGGTGGCTGGGCGATGTGCAGTTGCTCGGCGGCGCGGGTGAAGTTGAGGGTCCGGGCCAGCGCCTGGAAGTAGCGCAGGTGACGAAGCTCCATGATACCTCCAGGGTATGGTTCGAGAGGAAGATGATATTGGACCCCAGTGAAGAAGGCGATGGATGCTTGGCCGAAACGACGGCGAAACCTGCTCGGTATCGAGCGAGCCTTGAGCGGCGAACCGTCGAAAACCCGACCGCAACCCTGGTGGACCCCCGAGAATGAGCCAAGCCGTGATCCAAAGCCTCGAGTCGATCATCGTCGACCTGCCGACCATCCGCCCGCACAAGCTGGCCATGCACACCATGAACCGGCAGACCCTGGTGATCCTCCGCCTGCGTTGCAGCGACGGCATCGAGGGCCTCGGCGAAGCCACCACCATCGGTGGCCTGGCCTACGGCAGCGAGAGCCCGGAGAGCATCAAGAGCAATCTCGACGCGCATTTCGCCCCGTTGCTGCTGGGCCAGCCGGCGGACAACGTGAATGCCGCGATGCAGCGCCTGGACCGGCACATCAGGGGCAACACCTTCGCCCGCTCGGCGGTCGAGACCGCCTTGCTCGACGCCCATGGCAAGCGCCTCGGCCTGGCCGTCAGCGAACTGCTCGGCGGCCGCCTGCACGACAGCCTGGAGGTGGCCTGGACCCTGGCCAGCGGCGACACCGGCCGCGACATCGAGGAAGCCGAGCGGATGCTCGACCTGCGCCGCCACCGGCACTTCAAGCTGAAGATCGGCGCCGGTGAGGTGGATGCCGACGTGGCCCACGCGATCGCCATCAAGCGCGCCCTTGGCGAGCGCGCCAGCGTGCGGGTGGACGTCAACCAGGCCTGGGACGAAGGCGTTGCCCAGCGTGCCTGCGCGACGCTCGGCGACAACGGCATCGCCCTGATCGAACAGCCCATCGCCCGCCACAACCGCATCGGCCTGGCGCGCCTGAGCAGCCGCGGCGGCGCGCCGATCATGGCCGACGAGGCCATCGAGAGCGTCGAGGATGCCTTCCACCTGGCTCGCGAGGGCGCCGCCCCGGTGTTCGCCCTGAAGATCGCCAAGAACGGCGGACCGCGCGCGGTGCTGCGTAGCGCGGCGATCGCCGAGGCGGCCGGGATCGGCCTGTACGGCGGGACCATGCTCGAGGGCGGCATCGGCACCCTGGCCGCCGCCCACGCCTTCGTCACCCTCGACCGCCTGGCCTGGCACAGCGAACTGTTCGGCCCGTTGTTGCTGACCGAGGACATCCTCCTCGAGTCGCCGCGCTACCAGGATTTCCACTTGCACGTGCCGCGTGCGCCGGGTCTCGGCCTGGCGCTCGACGAGGAGCGCCTGGCGCGCTTCCGCCGGCGCTGAAGCCATTCCGCAGACAGAGGAGAAACGACCGATGCTGTTCCACGTGAAGATGACCGTGAAGTTGCCCGTCGACATGGACCCGCAGCAGGCCGAGCGGCTCAAGGCCGAGGAGAAGGAAATGGCCCAGCGCCTCCAGCGCGAGGGCAGCTGGCGGCACCTCTGGCGGATCGCCGGGCACTACGCCAACTACAGCCTGTTCGACCTGCCCAGCGTCGAGGCGCTGCACGACACCCTGACCCGGCTGCCGCTGTTTCCCTACATGGACATCGAGATCGACGGGCTTTGCCGGCATCCCTCGTCGATCCATGCCGACGACCGCTGAGATTCCCTTCCCACGCCCGACAACAACAAGCAGAGGCAAACGCCATGACCGTGAAGATTTCCCAGACTGCCGACGTCCAGCGCTTCTTCGAAGAGGCCAGCGGCCAGCTCAACGAACGCGGCGATCCGCGCACCAAGGCCCTGGTGCGGCGCGTCCTCGACGACACGGCGAAGCTGATCGAAGAGATGCAGGTCACGCCCGACGAATTCTGGAAAGCGGTGGACTACCTGAACCGCCTGGGCAGCCGCCAGGAAGCCGGCCTGCTGGCCGCCGGGCTGGGCCTGGAGCATTACCTGGACCTGCTGCTCGACGCCCAGGACGCCGAGGCCGGCCTCACCGGCGGCACGCCGCGCACCATCGAAGGGCCGCTGTACGTCGCCGGCGCGCCGCTAAGCGACGGCGAGGCACGGATGGACGACGGCCGCGACCCCGGCACCGTGATGTTCCTCCAGGGCCGCGTCAGCGGTCCCGACGGCCAGCCGCTGGCCGGAGCCATCGTCGACGTCTGGCACGCCAATACCCAAGGCACCTATTCCTACTTCGACAGCAGTCAGTCCGAATACAACCTGCGCCGGCGCATCCGCACCGACGCCGACGGCCGCTACCGTGCGCGCAGCATCGTGCCCTCCGGCTACGGTTGCCCGAGCGACGGCCCGACCCAGGAACTGCTCGACCGCCTCGGCCGCCACGGCCAGCGGCCGGCGCACATCCACTTCTTCGTCTCGGCGCCCGGCCATCGCCACCTGACCACCCAGATCAACCTGGCGGGCGACCGCTACCTGTGGGACGACTTCGCCTACGCCACCCGCGATGGGCTGATCGGCGACCTGCGCTTCAACGACGATCCCGCCGCGGCCCGCGACCGCGGCGTGGAGGGCGGACGCTTCGCCGAACTGGATTTCGACTTCCAGCTCCAGGCCAGCCCGGCGCCCGCCGCCGAGCGCCGCAGCCAGCGGCCGCGGGCATTGCAGGAGTAAGGTGGGAAACGGGGAGGGCGGCTGGTCGCTGGCGACCATGCCGCCTTCTTCCGCCAGGCGCGACGGCGGATAAAAAAAGGCGCCATGACTGGCGCCTCAGGACTTGTCCAAAGGAGCAACCCAAAAAGGACAAGTGTATTGCTCGGTGAAAGGCTGCTCAGCCGTTGCCGTTCTTGCGCTCGGCGCATTTGCTGCGGTCGGTCTTCTGCGCTTGCGCTTCCAGTTGTTGCTTCTGCAGGCGCTTTTCGCGCAGTTCTTTCTGCGCGGCGCGGAATTCGGCGTTGTACTGCCAGGAGCGTTCGCTGCCGTCCTGGGCCTGGGCAGTGGCGGCGCCGGTCGCCAGCAGGGCGGCCAGCAGCATCGGGATGATCTTCATGGCAAACCTCTCGGGTTGGCTCGTCGCCGGGGCGAGGTATTCGTCCCGTTTGAGCAAAGAGTAAGAGCGGACGGATTACCCGAGGGTGAGTGGAAAATTACGTTTCCGATAACTTCGGCGATGCTCCGTTGCATGGCGGAGGAGTCTGCGCGAAGCGCATTAAGTGCGAGTTAAGATTGCGGAAAAGTAATCCCCGCCTCATGTCTGCGTCATTTCCCCGGTTCCAGAATCAGCCCCACGGTCAATGCCGGTTGCGGCAGGACTGCGCGGGGGCGCGATCGACCAGAAGTTCACGCACAGCCAGCGTCGCAAGGCATGGCCGCAGAAGAAAAACAGACATGAACCGATCTGGAGCAATCGCCATGCAAGGGGATGGAAAGAAACGACTGTGGACGCTTCCACTGCTGCTGGGCGCTGGAGTGATGGCCTCGGCCGTCGCCGAGGAGAACGCCGAGCGGAGCAAGGAAGGTTTCATCGAGGGCAGCGAGGTCAACCTGCTGCTGCGCAACTTCTACTTCAACCGCGACTTCCGCAAGGGCCAATCGAGCCCGGCGGGCGGCGGCTACACCGAGGAATGGGTGCAGGGCTTCATGGCCAACTTCTCCTCGGGCTTCACCCAGGGCACGCTGGGCGTCGGCATCGACGCCTTCGCCCAGCTCGGCGTGCGCCTGGACAGCGGCGGCGGGCGTTCCGGCGCCGGCGGTAGCGTCGACCTGCTGCCCTATGACGACCAGGGGCGGCCGCAGGACGACTATTCGCGAGCCGGCGGCGCGGTCAAGCTGCGCTGGTACGGCACCGTGCTGCGGGTCGGCGACGTGTTCCCGGAAACCCCGGTGATCCAGTACGGCAACAGCCGGCTGTTCCCCTCCAGCTTCCGCGGCTTTACCCTGGTCAACGACAGCCTGGCGAAGGGCCTGACCCTGCAGGCCGGCAAGCTGAACTCGATGACCCAGCCGAACAGCACCAGCGGCAGCGACGACTTCTACAGCTTCTACACCGGCCGGCGCATCGACTCGCCGTGGGTCGCCTACGCCGGCGGCGACTACCAGGCCACCGAGCACTGGAGCGTCAGCCTCTACGGCAGCCGCCAGAAGGACGCCTGGGACCAGTACTACGCCGGCACCAGCTTCAACTATCCGCTGGACGACAAGCTGTCCCTGCTCGGCGGCGCCAACTACTACAAGGTCAAGGACCAGGGCAGGCAGGTGATGGGCGAACTCGACAACGACATCTGGAGCGTGCGCGGCGGCTTCGCCTACGGCCCGCACCAGGTGCTGCTGTCGTACCAGCGCAACAACGGCGACGACGACTTCGACTACCTGCGCCAGACCGACTCCATCTACCTGGACAACTCGATCCAGTACAGCGACTTCAACTCGCCCAAGGAACGCTCGCTGATGCTCCGCTACGACCTCGACATGGCCGCCTTCGGCGTGCCGGGGCTGAGCTTCATGACCCGCTATGGCAAGGGCTGGGACGCCGATTATTCGAATGCCAACAGCGTCTACATGCGCACCGACGCCAACGGCAACCCGCTGACCAACCAGGGCCGCTGGGAACGCGACGTGGAGGTCAAGTACGTGGTGCAGGGCGGCGCGGCCAAGGACCTGGCGTTCCGCGTGCGCCAGGCCACGGTGCGCTCCGACAGCTTCGAGTCGGACCTCGACGAAGTCCGCCTGATCGTCGAATACCCGCTGCAAATCCTCTGAAGGCGCGCCGCCGCCCCATCCGGGGCGGCGCTCTGCGACAGCCCGTTGCTGGCGGCTGCGCGGCGGCGCTGCTACTTTCCTCTGGGTAGGCGGGCCGAAGGGCGGTTCCTGGCCGGGCATGGCTTCGACCTGCCGGTGGGCGCCGCGACCCGAACCTCGGCCACGCCATTCCACCCATGCCGCCCGGGCACCGGCGTGCCCGTGGCAGCCCAGGCTACGGGCGCCGCGTAGCCAGCCAAGCGGGAGTCGACATGGCCTCGTGGACCTTGGTGGACGCCAGCGCGATCGCTGTCCGCCATCCCTACACCTTCTACAAACCGGACGCGGAGACCATCGACCGGGTCGCCGCCGGGGAAAGCGTCAAGCTGATCTTCGCCTTCGATACCGACAACCCCGATGCGCCGCGCGCCGAGCGGCTCTGGGTGACGGTCGAGGGCATCGAGGCGGATGGCGCCTTCAGCGGCCGCCTGGACAACTATCCGCAATACATCCGCGACCTGTCGCTGGGCGAGCGCATCGTCTTCGAGGCGCGGCACATCATCAACACCGAGCACGACCCGCGGGAAACGCCGATCTCGCGCTATGCCCGGCGCTGCTTCGTGACGCGCCGGGTGATAGACGAGGGGAAGGCGGTCGGCTACCTCTACCGCGAGGCGCCGGAAGAGGAAAACGACAGCGGCTGGCGGCTGATGGCCGGCGACGAGTCGGACGACTACATGAATACCGCCGGGACCACCGCCTACGTCAGCCTGGGCTCGGTGCTGAACGCCGACGACAGCATCCTGCCGCTGCTCGACGCGCCGCCGGGACGGGCGTTCGAGCGGCTGGCCGACGGTTCCTTCATAGAGGTGCAGGGACCGGAGGGTTGAGCCTCAGCCAGGCAGCTCGGCGAGGAAGCGCTCCAGGCGCTCGGCCAGGGCCAGGTAGTCGTCGGGACTGCGGTTGCTGCCCATCTTTCCCGACCTGACCCGCCTGGCGTCGCTGCGCTCGCGCTCGGCGCGGCTGGCGAGGGCCAGGCGCAGGGCGCTGGCCCGCGCCGGCGACTCCTCCAGCAGCGGTCGTGCCATGATCCGCGCGGCGTCGGCGTCGCCGTATTGCAGGGCGAGGAGCACCGTATTCGGGTCGGAGATCGCGCCGAGCCGCAACAGGCGTTCGGCCAGGAGCGCATCGAGGTGCGCGGCGCCAATCTGCAGGCTGTCCTGGTGCACCGCGACGCCCTGGTCGAGCAGCCATCTGGCGGCCTCCAGGCGCCCGCGGGCGAGGCAGGCCTCCAGCACGCCGCCGCGTCCGCGCAAGGTTTCGGCGAAGTCGCAGCCGGCATCGCGCAGGCGTTGCAGCAGGTCGATGTCGCCGTCTTGCGCAGCTTCGGCCAGGGCCAGTTGACGCAGCCTTGGCTCGGCGGCCAGGCTGCCGTCGGCGAGGGCCGGCCGCCAGTCGAGGATGCGCTGGCGCAGCAGGACTTCCAGGCGGCCCTTCAGCGCCTTGCCGGGCTCCCCGGCGGCCTCCAGGGCGTCCAGCGCTTCCAGCAGCTCGTCGGCCACGCCGCAGGCGTTCTCGGCGTCGAACGGGTCCTGTTCGAAGGACAGCAGGCGGAACAGCCCGCCGACGTCGTCGGCCAGGCGCGTCAGCGAATCCTGGTGCAGGCGTCCGGCCCAGGCCGGCGGCAGGCCGTGGCTCCAGGCGATTACCGCGCCATACTCGGGGCCGGGTTCGACGCAGACGTAGAGCCGCTCCAGGTACTCGAAGCCACCGAACGGCAGGTAGGCCAGCTTGCCGTTCCAGTCGCGGCCTTCTTCTGCCGCGGCTTCCGCCGCCAGCTCGCGCTCGTGTTCGATCCAGCCCCAGAGGTCGTGGTAGCCGTCGCTGTCCGGATAGAACAGTTCGCTGAAAGAGAACGGGTGGCGGTGGCCGTCGTAGTCGACTTCCAGGTCATAGCCGAGGCGCCCGCCGAAACAGGTGCGCCAGAGGCGTAGCAGGTCTTCTGGAATCGGTCCGGCCAGGCCTTCGGCAAGACGCTGGACGTGTTCGGCGGACACCGGCGGTTGGGCGTCGTATACCACGCAGCCGTCGAACACGGCCAGGCGATGGGCCAGCAGGAGTTGGCGTTCGGCGGGGGAGAGTTCCATTCTCTGTGGTCCTGTCGATTCGGGGCGGCCACTCTAGCACGGCGAGGGTGCGCGTTCCGCAACGCCTTGGCTATCATGCGCGGCTTTCCATCCGCCCTGGCCGGAGTCCGTCGAACCATGCACACCTTGCAGCAACTGCGCAGCGGCGAACTGGCCGGCGCCACGCGCCTGGACCTGTCCTGCGGCCTGCGCGAGTTCCCCCGGGAAATCTTCGAACTGGCCGACTCCCTGGAGGTGCTCAACCTCAGCGGCAACGCCCTGGACAGCCTGCCGGACGACCTCGGCCGGCTGCATCGTCTCAAGGTGCTGTTCTGTTCCGCCAACGACTTCGCCGAATTGCCGGCGGCGGTGGGCGACTGTCCGGCGCTGAGCATGGTCGGCTTCAAGTCCAACCGCATCGAGCGGGTGCCGGCCGCGGCCCTGCCGCCGGCGTTGCGCTGGCTGATCCTCACCGACAACCGGATTGCCACGCTGCCCGAGGAACTGGGTCGCCGGCCGTTGCAGAAGCTGATGCTGGCCGGCAACCGCCTGGAGGCCTTGCCCGAGAGCATGGCCGCTTGCGAAGGCCTGGAACTGCTGCGGATCGCCGCCAACCGTTTCCAGCGCCTGCCGGCCTGGCTGGCGACGCTGCCGCGCCTGGCCTGGCTGGCTTACGCCGGCAACCCGTTGTGCCGCCTGCCGGCGCTGGCCGACAGCGGCATCGCCGCGCTGGACTGGAGCGAGCTGAGCCTGGAAGGGCTGATCGGCGAAGGAGCCTCCGGGGTCATCCATCGCGCCGGCTGGCGCCAGCCGGACGGCTCGACGCGCACGGTGGCGCTGAAGCTGTTCAAGGGCGAAGTGACCAGCGATGGCACCCCTGCCAGCGAGATGGCCGCCTGCCTGGCGGCGGGGCGCCATGCGCAATTGATCGAGGTGCTCGGCCGGCTCGCCGGGCATCCGCAAGGGCGCGACGGGCTGGTGCTGGAGCTGCTCGACGGCGCCTATCGCAACCTGGCGGGGCCGCCGAGCCTGGAGTCCTGTACCCGCGACGTCTATCCGTCGGGACTGCGCTTCGAGCTGGCCACGGCGCTGCGCCTGGCGGCCTCGCTCGCCGGGTTGATGGACCATCTGCATGGACGCGGCATCAGCCATGGCGACTTCTATGCGCATAACATCCTCTGGCGCGAGGAGGGTGCCTGCCTGCTCGGCGATTTCGGCGCCGCGTCCTTCCTCCCGGACGACGCCGTGCTCGCCGGCGCCCTGCGGCGCCTGGAAGTGCGTGCCTTCGCCTGCCTACTGGAGGAGTTGCTCGAGCGCAGTGAGGCGCCGCCGGGGCAGGCCTCGCTACGTGCGGCGCTGGTCGAGTTGCAGCGACGTTGCGCGCTGCCACGGGTGAGCGAGCGGCCGGACTTCGGCGAGATCCAGGCGATCTTGCGCGACCTTGCCGCTCGCAGCCAGGCGTTTCCTCAAGTTCGATGAATTTGCCCGAGATTGACCGCAGGCTGATAAATATCAACGCAGTTCTAGCGGGCTTGGAGCTAGACTGACAAGTATGTCAGGAACGCGGCCAACGAGGGTAAACATGGATTCCTACGGCGTCACTTTCGCAATCATCGTGCTGGGCATGCTCTTCATCGGCACGGGTTTCACCAAGCGCGACACGCCGTTCGGCCTGTTCCTCATGTGGGTCGGGGTGATCTGCATGCTGGCCATCATCAGCTACCGCATCTATATCGCCACCCATTACTGAAGCGCCACCCGCGCCCGCAATGGCGGGCGCGGAGGTCCGCCGCTCAGTCGCGCGTATCGCCCATGGCCCGGGCATAGCCGGACGGGGCGAAGCGCAGGGTCACCAGCAACATCGCCACCACGCTCGCCGCGAGCAGCAGCCAGGAGGCCTGGAAGCTGCCGGTGGCGTCGCGCAGCCAGCCGGTCAGGTAGGGCACGATGCCGGTGATGATGAAGCCGATGCCTTGCACGAAGGCCGCCAGGCTTCCCGCCGCACGCGGCTCGTGGAGGTGGTCGAGGGTCAGGGTCAGGCTGAGGGCGAAGCAGGCGCCCAGGCCGTAGCCGATCAACGCCACCCACAGCGCCGCGTGCTGCAGCGGCATCAGCAGCAGGCCGCAGAAGCCGCCGAGCTGGACCAGCAGCGCGGCCAGCAGCCAGGGCCGGCGGTCGAGGCGGCGGCGAATCAGCAGCGGCACGCTGAGCGCGGCGAGCACCTGGAAGATGGTCATGATCCCGACCAGCCCGCCGCTGTCCTGGGCGCTCCAGCCGAGCTGGCGGTAGTACACCGGCAACCAGGCCACCATGCTGGTGTAGCCGCCGTTGATCAACCCGAAATACACCGCCAGCAGCCAGCCACGGCGATTGCCGAAGAAGTGCCGGACCGGCCCCTCGCCAGCGCTCGGCAGCACCTCCCTTGGCCGCGCGAACATCCACAGCAGCAGCGCCAGCAGGGCCGGTACGGCCCAGGCGCCGAGGCCGGCCTGCCAGTTGGAGAAGTGTTCGGCGATCCGCGGGCTGAGCACCGCCGCGGTTCCGCCGCCG
Source organism: Pseudomonas sp. HMSC057H01 (assembly GCF_001836405.1). Taxonomy (NCBI): domain Bacteria; kingdom Pseudomonadati; phylum Pseudomonadota; class Gammaproteobacteria; order Pseudomonadales; family Pseudomonadaceae; genus Pseudomonas; species Pseudomonas sp. HMSC057H01. The sequence goes on from NZ_KV828521.1 coordinate 97,563, forward strand.
GCCATCAGCGAGGCCGAGTAGAGGCCCATCGCCGCCGGGACCCGCCTCGGGAACCAGCGCTTGACCACGCCCGGTACCAGCGCCTGGATGATCGCCACGCCGCTGCCGGCCAGCGCGGCACTGGCGATCAGCGCCAGCCCGCTATCCAGTTCCAGGCGCCAGAGGCAGGCCGCGGCGATGGCCAGCAGTCCGCAGACGATGCCGCGGTGCTCGGCCAGCCAGCGCCCGAGCCAGGGCAGGAACAGCGCCACCAGGCCCATGCAGAGCACCGGCAACACCGTCAGCAGCGACGCGCCCTGGAAGCCGAGACCGGTGCCGGCGGTGATTTCCTCGAGCAGCGGGCCGATGCCGGTGAGGATCGGTCGCAGGTTGATGCCAAGGCAGAAGATTACCAGCAGGCCGACCCAACTGACCTCCGCCGCGCCGACGCCGGTGGCGGCCTGGCCGCCGGAAGGGATTCGCGCGCTCATGCCTGGCCTTGCCGCCATTGCCGGTACAGACCCTCTTCGCCGGCAGGACGCAGGGCGCGTAGCGGCAGGCTCTGCCGCTGTGGCGGGCGCGCCATCTCGGCGTAGAGCGTGGCCGTGGACAGGCCGAACGCTTCGCCGTCCTCGTTGGAATAGGCGAACCAGGCCGCCTGGATGCCGCAGAGATGCATGGCGGCCAGGCACATCGGGCAGGGATGGCCGCTGGCGTAGATCACGCAACCGTCCAGGTGCGGGCTGCCGAGCGCCTGGCTGGCCTGGCGGATCGCCTGCAGCTCGGCGTGGGCGCTGGGGTCGTGGGTCTCGTGGATCTGGTTGACGCCGCGGGCCAGGACCCGCCCGTCGCGCACCAGCACGGCGCCGAACGGGCGGCCGCCGGCCTCGACGTTGGCGCGGGCGAGGGCGATGGCCTCGCGCATGAAGGTTTCATCGGACATGTCTTTCTCCTTCGCTTTCATTGGGCGCCGGCGGCCAGCAGCAGCCGCTCGATCCCGCCCTGGCCGCGCTGGCGGGCGTGGGCCAGCGGGCTGACGCCGTCGGCATCGGCCAGGTTGACGTCGGCGCCGGCGTCGATCAGCAGGCGCACGATCTCCTGGTGGCGCGGACCGCCGTCACTCAGCAGGATCGCCTCGAGCAGCCCGGTCCAGCCGAGCTTGTTGACATGGTTGGGATCGACCCCGGCTTGCAGCAGCGTCTTCACCACTTCCACATGGCCGCGTTCGCAGGCCGGGATCAGCGCGGTGCCGCCATAGCGGTTGGTACTCTTCAGGTCGGCGCCGTGGAGCAGGGTCAGGCGCAGGATTTCCAGGCGGCCCTCGGCGCCGGCCAGCAGATACGGGCTGTCGAGCCGGCTGTTCTGCCGGTTGACGTCGGCGCCGGCCTCGATCAACTGGCGCGCCACCGCCAGGTGGTCGTTGGCGGTGGCCAGCAGCAGCGGGGTGCTACCGTCGGCGCTGGGCGCGTCGACCTCGACCTTGCGTTCGAGCAGGCTGGCGACCTGCGCGGTATCGCCGCGACGCGCGGCTTCGAGCAATGCTCCGGCGTCGCTCGCGCCGGCGCCTCCGCTGAATGCTGCGCAGACCAGCATGGCTCCGCTCCTGCATAGATTGGCCAGGGACATGTCGATGGGCTCCGATAGGCGTTGGCGAAAAGTATGGCGTCGATGTCATGTATGCTGAAATTAAATGATGTAATGCCTTTCAGTGGGAGTGTGCATGCTCGATCTGGTCCTGCTCCGTACCTTCGTCAGCGTTGTCGACACCGGCAACTTCACCCGCGCCGGCGAACACCTGCACCTGACCCAGTCCACCGTCAGCCAGCAGGTCATCCGCCTCGAACAGAACCTCGGTTGCCGCCTGCTCGACCGCAGCCAGCGGCAGGTCTTGCCGACCGAGGAAGGCGAGCGCCTGCTTGGCTACGCGCGGCGCCTGCTGCGGCTCTCGGACGAGGCCAGCGAGGCCCTCAGCCCGGCCCATGGCGACGGCGTGCTGCGCCTCGGCGTGCCGGAAGACCTCGCCGGCGAAGTGCTGATGCCGGTGCTGACGCGCTTCACCGAAGAGCGTCCGCGACTGCGCCTGGAGGTCGAGAGCGGTCTCAGCCATCACCTGCTGCGCCTCTATCGCAGCGGCGAGCTGGACCTGCTGCTGGTCAAGCAGTGGGGGGCCGACAGCGACTGCCATGCGCGCTGGGCCGAGCCGCTGGGCTGGTTCGGCAGCGCCGCGCGGCCGTTCGGCGAGGGTTCGCCGGAGGAGCCGGTGCCGCTGGTGGTGTTCCCGGTCGGCGCGCTGTATCGCCAGGAGATGATCCATGCCCTGGAGAGCATCGGGCGTCGCTGGCGCATCGGCTATTCCAGCGCCAGCCTGGCCAGCCTGGTGGCCGCGGTCGGCGCCGGACTGGGGGTCAGCCTGCTGCCGCTGGGCTGCGTCGGGCCCGAGCATCGCCTGCTTGGCGCGCAGGCCGGCTTCCCGCCCATCGCTGGCCTGGAGCTGGCGCTCTACGCGCGGCCCGAGCTGGACAGCGCCGGGCGCACCCTCCGCGACCGCCTGCGCGACCTCTGCGATGCACGCCTGGAAGGGTTGCAGGGCGAGCGCTGAGCACTGTCTCCGGGCTATGATCCGGCTCCCTCAGCGAATGGACACGGAAGCCCGCCACATGTCCCGACCCAACCTGCAAGTCGACCTGCTGGTCGAGTCCTTCAACTACAAGGCCTGGTCCGACCGCCGCACCCTCGATGCCATCGCCCGGATCGACGCCGAGGCGTTCCCGGCCTCGCTGGCCTTCGCCTTGCAACAGCTCAATCACATGGCGATCGTCGAGGAACTGTTCAGGGCGCGCCTGCTGGGCGAGCCGGCGCCCCACCAACAGACCAACAGCGAGGTGGTGCCTGGCTACGACGTCCTGCGTCGCCGGCTGGAGGATTCGGCCGCCTGGTTCGCCGGCTATGTCGCCGAGCTGCCGCTGGAGCGTCGCGGCGAATGGCTGCGCTTCCGCTTCGCCGATGGCCGCGACGGCGGCATGACGCGCCAGGAGATCCTCTTCCATATCGTCAACCATGGCACCTACCATCGCGGCGCCATCGGTCATGCCCTCGACCTGGCGGGCGCGCCCCGGCCGGCGGATACCTACACCCTGTATATCCACTCCGCGCAGCCGGAGCGGCGGGAATAGCCCGCGGCAATGGCCGCCGAGCCTCTACGCCATCGCCGAGAAACGACGTGGGGCTCGACCGAGCGTCCGCCCCGCGCTGCGCATAAAAAAGCCCCGCGACCAGGAGCTGCAATCGCGGGGCTGGAGTGGCCGATTTCCATCGGCCGGGGATAGCCGGTTCAGGCGCTGGGTTGCCAGCCACCGCCGAGGGAGCGGTAGATCGCCACGATGCCGCGGTACAGCTCGACCTCGGCCTGGGCCTGGGCATCTTCGGCGGAGAGTTGCTCGCGTTCGGCGTCCAGCAGCACCAGGAAATCGGTGGTGCCTTCGCGGTAGCGGATCGCCGCCTGTTGCGCGGCGGCGCGGCTGGCTTCCGACTGGCGGACCAGCGAGACCAGGCGCTCCTGGCGCTTGCCATAGTCGCTGAAGGCATTCGCCGATTCTTCCAGGGCCAGCAGCACCTGCTGTTCGTAGCTGGCCAGCGCGGCGTCGGCGTCGGCCTTGGCGCCGCGCAGGCGGGCACGCACGCTGCCGAGGTCGAAGGCGGCCCAACTGATGCTCGGGCCGACGCTCCAGGCGCGGGCGGCGCTTGAGCCGATCTGCGAGCCCCGCCCGGCGGTGAAGCCGAGGAAGCCGCTGAGGCTGACCCGCGGGAACAGGTCGGCGGTGGCCACGCCGACGTCGGCGGTGCTGGCGGCCAGGCGCCGTTCGGCGGCGCGGATGTCCGGTCGGCGGCGCAGCAGCTCGCCGGGATCGCCGATCGGCAGGGCCTTGGTGATCGCCGGCAGGTCGCGCGGCGAAAGGTCCACTGTCAACTCTTCCGGCCGTTGGCCGAGGAGGGTGGCGATACGGTGCCTGGCGCGCTCGGCTTCCGCCTGCAGTTGCGGCACGCTGGCGGCGGTGGCCGCCAGGCGCGCATCGGCGCGCAGTACGTCGAGTTCGGCACCGACCCCGGCGTCGCGCAGTTGCTCGGTGAGCTGGCGCGACTCCTTCTGGTTCTCCAGGTTGCTCAGGGCAATCTTCTCGCGCAGTTGCGCGCCGCGCAGCTGGCCGTAGGCGTCCACCAGCTCGGCGATCAGGCTGACCTGCAGTTGCTGCAGGTCGGCCTCGGCCGCTTCGCTGAGGGCGTCGCTGGACTCCAGCTGACGGCGGATGCGCCCGAACAGATCAAGCTCCCAGGCGCTATCCAGGCCAAGGTCGTAGCGCTCGCTGTTGACCCGGTCCTCGGTCACTCCCGGTTGCTGGCCCTTGCCGATGTCGGCGCTGGCGCGGCTGGTGACCACCGGGAAGCGATCGTTGGCCACGTCGTCGCGCAGGGCGCGGGCGGCGCGCAGGCGGGCGAAGGCCACGCGCAGGTCGCGGTTGCCGCTCAGCGACTGTTCGACCAACTGGTTCAGGGTCGGATCGTCGAACTGTTTCCACCACAGGCTTTCGAAGCGGCTGCGGTCGTAGGGCTTGCTCGCCGTGGCGTCGATCTTCGCCGCCGCGGTGTCGGGGGTCCGGTAGTCCGGACCCACCGTGCAGGCGCTGAGCGCCAGCAGACTGAACAGACCCAGGGCGGGCGCGAGCCCGCTCCGGATCGACTGCGCGTGAATCATGCATGCACCTCTGGCAGGCCTTTGTCGTTGGCGGCGCGGCGCGCTTCGCGGTTCTCCACGAAGCGGCGGATGAGGACGTAGAACACCGGCGTCAGCAGCAGGCCGAAGAAGGTCACCCCGATCATCCCGGAGAACACCGCCACGCCCATCGCATGGCGCATCTCGGCGCCGGCGCCGGTGGAGATCACCAGCGGCACCACGCCCATGATGAAGGCGATGGACGTCATCAGGATCGGCCGCAGGCGCAGGCGGCAGGCTTCCAGCACCGCGGCGACGCGGTCCATGCCTTCCTCCTGCTTGTCCTTGGCGAACTCGACGATCAGGATCGCGTTCTTGCACGCCAGCCCCACCAGAACGATCAGGCCGATCTGGGTAAAGATGTTGTTGTCGCTGCCGGCCAGGATCACCCCGGTGATCGCCGACAGCAGGGTCATCGGCACGATCAGGATCACCGCCAGCGGCAGGCTCCAGCTCTCGTACTGGGCGGCCAGCACGAGGAAGGCCAGCAGCACGCAGAGCGGGAAGACGAACAGCGCGGTATTGCCGGCGAGGATCTGCTGGTAGGTCAGCTCGGTCCACTCGTAGGTCATGCCGTTGGGCAGTTCCTCCTTCAGCAGCTTCTCGATCGCCGCCTGCGCCTGGCCGGAGCTGTAGCCCGCGGCCGGGGCGCCGTTGAGTTCGGCGGTGATGAAGCCGTTGTAGTGCATCACACGGTCCGGACCGGAGGTGTCGCTGACCTTGATGAAGGACGCCAGCGGGACCATCTCGCCGAGGTTGTTGCGCACCTTCAACTGGCCGATCTGCTCGGGTTCGAGGCGGAACTGCTGCTCGGCCTGGACGTTGACCTGGTAGGTACGGCCGAAGCGGTTGAAGTCGTTCGCGTACAGCGAGCCGAGGTAGACCTGCAGGGTGTCGAAGATGTCGCTGATCGCCACGCCGTGGGTCTTGGCCTTCTCGCGGTCGATGTCGGCGTCGATCTGCGGCACGTTGACCTGGTAGCTGGAGAACACCGAGCTGGGTTCCAGCTCAGGCAGCGCACGGGCCTTGGTGATGATGTTCTGGGTCTGCTTGAACAGCTCCTCGTAGCCCTGGTTGCCACGGTCCTCGATCTGCAGGCGGAAGCCGCCGATGGTCCCCAGCCCCTGTACCGGCGGCGGTGGGAAGATCGCGATGTAGGCGTCCTGGATGTCGGCGTACTTGGCGTTCAGCGCGGCGGCGATGGCCCCGGCCGACTGGCTCGGGTCCTTGCGCTCGTCGAACGGCTTCAGCGGGGTGAACACGATGCCGCTGTTCGGGCTGTTGGTGAAGCCGTTGATCGACAGGCCGGGGAAGGCCACCGAGTCCGCCACGCCGGGCTGCGCCAGGGCGATCTCGGACATCTGCTTGATCACCGCCTCGGTACGGTCCAGGCTGGCCGCGTCGGGCAACTGGGCGAAGGCCACCAGGTACTGCTTGTCCTGCTGCGGGACGAAACCGGTCGGCGTGCTGGAGAAGCCGAAGTAGGTCAGCACCATCAGCCCGCCGTAGACCAGCAGGGCGATCGAGCTGCCGCGCAGGACCCGGTTCACCGTGCCGACGTAGCCATGGCTGGCGCGGTCGAAGAAACGGTTGAACGGACGGAACAGCCAACTGCCGAGGAGCTTGTCGAGGAACACCGAGAAGCGGTCCTTCGGCTCGTGGTGGCCCTTGAGCAGGACCGCCGCCAGCGCTGGCGACAGGGTCAGCGAGTTGAACGCCGAGATCACCGTGGAGATCGCGATGGTCAGGGCGAACTGGCGGTAGAACTGCCCGGTGAGGCCGGAGATGAACGCGGTCGGGATGAACACCGCGCAGAGCACCAGCGCCGTGGCGATGATCGGCCCGGTCACCTCGCGCATGGCACGCTTGGTGGCTTCCACCGGCTTGAGGCCGAGGCCGATGTTGCGCTCGACGTTCTCCACCACCACGATGGCGTCGTCCACCACGATGCCGATGGCCAGCACCAGGCCGAACAGCGACAGCGCGTTGAGCGAGAAGCCGAGCATGTGCATCACCGCGAAGGTGCCGATCAGCGACACCGGCACCGCGGCCAGCGGGATGATCGAGGCGCGCCAGGTCTGCAGGAACAGGATCACCACCAGCACCACCAGCACCAGGGCTTCGAACAGGGTGTGCACCACCGCCTCGATGGAGCCGCGGACGAAGATGGTCGGGTCGTAGACGATGGAGTAGTCCATGCCCTGCGGGAAGCTGTGCTTCAGCTCGGCCATCTTCTCCCGCACCAGGTTGGAGATTTCGATGGCGTTCGAGCCGGGACGCTGGAAGATCGGGATCGCCACCGCCGGCTTGTTGTTCAGCAGCGAACGCAGGGCGTACTGGTTGGAGCCCAGCTCGACCCGGGCGATGTCGCGCAGACGGGTGATCTCGCCGTTGGCGCCGGCGCGGATGATGATGTTCTCGAACTCTTCCTCGGTGACCAGGCGCCCCTGGGTGTTGATCGACAACTGGAAGCTGGTATCGCTCGGCGCCGGCGGCGCGCCCAGGGTGCCGGCGGCGACCTGGCGGTTCTGCTCGCGGATGGCGTTGACCACGTCGGTGGCGGTGAGGTTGCGCGAGGCGACCTTGTTCGGGTCCAGCCAGACGCGCAGCGAATAGTCGCCGAGGCCGAACAACTGGACGTCGCCGACGCCGTCGAGGCGGGCCAGTTCGTCCTTCACGTTGAGCACCGCGTAGTTCGACAGGTAGAGCATGTCGTAGCGGTTATCCGGCGAGGTCAGGTGCACGACCATGGTCAGGTCGGGCGAGGCCTTGTCGACGGTGATGCCGAGCCGGGTCACTTCTTCCGGGAGCTTCGGCTCGGTCCGGGTGACGCGGTTCTGCACCTGCACCTGGGCGTTGTCCAGGTCGGTGCCGAGGGCGAAGGTGATGGTCAGGGTCAGCTTGCCGTCGGAGGTCGACTGGGAGGACATGTAGAGCATGTTCTCCACCCCGGTGATCGCCTGTTCAAGGGGAGAGGCGACGGTCTCGCCGATGACTTTCGGGTTGGCGCCGGGGAAGTTGGCGCGGACCACGACGGTCGGCGGCACCACTTCCGGGTATTCGCTGATCGGTAGCTGGAACAGGGAGATGGCGCCGCCGATCAGGATCAGCAGCGACAGCACCGCGGCGAAGATCGGCCGCTGGATGAAGAATTGGGAGAAATTCATCGGTTCTTCCTATCGCCGCGCTCAGCCGCGCGGCTCGTTGCGAGTGGCGTTGTCCTTGGACGCCGCCACCTTCGGTGGTTCGCTGTCGCCGACCGACTGCCGCAGGCGCGCGAGGGTGGCCAGGGTGTCGGCGCTGGCCATCTCGACCTTCTGCGGATCCACCTGCATGCCCGGGCGGACCCGCTGCAGGCCATTCACGACGATCCGGTCGCCCTTGCTCAGGCCGCTGCGGACGATGCGCAGGCCCTCCAGCTTCGGTCCCATCTCGACAGTGCGGTAGACGGTCTTGTTGTCGCCATCCAGGACCAGCACGAACTTCTTGCCCAGGTCGGTGCCGACCGCTTCGTCCTTGATCAGGGTGGCGGCGTAGGTCTTGCTGCCGACCAGCTTCAGGCGCACGTAGAGGCCCGGGGTGAACTCGCCCTTGGCGTTGTCGAACACGGCGCGGCCGCGGATGGTGCCGGTACGCGGGTTGACCTGGTTGTCGAGGAAGTCCAGCCGGCCCAGGTGCGGGTTGCCGTCCTCGCTGCTCAGGCCGAGGTACACCGGGCTCTCGCTGCGCGTGTCGCGACCGGCCTGGCGGGCCAGCTCGACGTACTTGAGGAACACGCGCTCGTCGGCGTCGAAGTAGGCGTAGACCTTGTCGGTGCTGACCAGGGTGGTGAGCAGGGTCTCCCCGGAGTTGACCAGGTTGCCGGCGGTGACCTCGGCGCGGCTGACGCGACCGTCGATCGGCGCGGTGATCCGGGTGAAGCTCAGGTTCAGGCGTGCCGCGTCCAGTTGCGCCTGGGTCGCGGCGACCGCCGCCTTGGCTTCCTGGGCGGCGGTGGTGCGGGCGTCGGCGAGTTCCGCGGAGATCGCGTTGCTGGCGCGCAGGCGTTCGCCGCGCTGGGCTTCGTTGACGCTCCGCGCCTGGGCCGCGCGGGCCTGTTGCAGCTGGGCTTCGAGGCGCTTGACCTCGGCCTCGAACGGGCGCGGGTCGATCTGGAACAGCAGGTCGCCTTTCTTCACCAGGGCGCCTTCATGGAAGGCCACGCGGTCGATGTAGCCCGATACCCGCGGGCGCAGCTCCACCGACTCCGGGGCCTCCAGGCGGCCGGTGAATTCGTCCCACTCGTTCAGCGGTTGTTCGATGACTTCGGCGACGCTGACCTTGGGCGCCGCCATGCCTTGGGTGGTTTCCGGGGCCTTGCCGCAGGCGCTCAGGACCAGTACGGCCGCGAGTGCGAGGGGGTAGCGCCAGGAGAAGTGGGATGACTGTTCCATGCTTGACTCCGCCAGTCGGTTTTTCGGGATTGGCGAAGTCTGCGGGCTGCTCCGGCAGGGAACTAATCGAACGATGAGATTTTGATTATCACGAACAGTGATACATGGTTTTTCGTTTTCTGTAACAGTCGATGGTTATGGACAGTGCTTTCGATGGAATAAGCCACAGGCTCGCGGTGCGCGATCGATTTCCCCGTTGCGACGCCTCGTGCAGGTAGCCGCCGGAGGGCTCAGAGACTGTCCGGATCGCCGATGAACATGCTGATCCGCGAGCGCAGCCAGCGTTCCGCCGGGTCGTTGTCCTGGGCGCCGCGCCAGGCCATCGACAGTTCGAAGGCGCGGGTCTCGAACGGCGGGTCCTCGGCGCGCAGGCCGCCGGCGGCGATCAGCGCCTGGGCGGCGTAGTCGGGCACGGTGGCGATGATGTCGGTGCCGGCGAGGAGGGTGCCGAGGCCGTTGAACTGCGGCACCGCCAGGACCACCTTGCGCTTGCGGCCGAATTTCTCCAGTTCCTCGTCGACGAAGCCGCTGAGGTCGCCGGCGAAGGACACCAGCGCGTGCGGTCGCGCGCAGTAGTCGTCGAGGGTCAGCTGGCCGGGCGCGGAGTCGGCGCGGAGGATCTTCGGCTTGCTGCGGCGCACGGTCTTGCGCTTGGCGTTGGCCGGCAGTTCGTCGGTGTAGCTGACGCCCACCGATATCTCCCCCGAGGCCAGCAGGTTCGGCATCAATAGATAGTTGGCGCGGCGCACGACGAGGACGATCCCCGGCGCCTCCGCGCGCAGGCGGCGGAGCAGGGGCGGCAGCAGGCCGAACTCGACGTCGTCGGAAAGGCCGATGCGGAACACCGCGGTGCTGGTCGCCGGATCGAACTCGCTGGCGCGACTCATGGCGGTGGAGATGGAATCCAGCGCCGGCGACAGGTGGGCGAAGATTTCCTGGGCTCGCGCGGTGGGCTCCATGCTGCGTCCGGTACGGACGAACAGCGGGTCGTCGAACAGCGTGCGCAGGCGCGACAGCGCGGCGCTGATGGCCGGCTGGCCGAGGAACAGTTTCTCTGCGGCGCGGGTCACGCTGCGTTCGTGCATCAGGGTCTCGAACACGATCAGCAGGTTCAGATCGACGCGGCGCAGGTCGTTTCGGTTCATGGCGTTCCTCGTTTCCAGGGGCTAGAGGCTGCAACCGCGGGGGCTCGCCGTCAAGCCTTGCGTGCGAGACGGGGCGGGGCCTGGCGAGGTGCCGGAGGGGCATAGGATCACTGACAGGCATAGCCATTATCAATAACGACGGGTGGTTTTGTCAGGCATGGGCGGATACAGTCACAACCCATGAGGTTATTCACCCCGTGATGCACTGCAGAGGTTTGCGATGTCCCGAGTGATCCGTTTTCATCAGTTTGGCCCGCCAGAGGTCCTCAAATGCGAAGAGCTGCCGACCCCGGCGCCGGCCGCAGGGGAAGTCCTGGTGCGTGTCCAGGCGATCGGCGTGAGCTGGAAGGATGTGCTCTGGCGTCAGAACCTGGCCCCGGAGCAGGCTGCGCTGCCGTCCGGTCTCGGCTTCGAACTGGCCGGCGAGGTGCTGGCGGTCGGCGCCGGCGTCGGCGACCTGCCGCTGGGTTCCCGCGTGGCCAGTTTCCCCGCCCATACCCCCGATCATTATCCGGCCTATGGCGACGTGGTGCTGATGCCGCGCGCGGCCCTGGCGGTCTACCCCGAGGTACTCACCCCGGTGGAGGCCAGCGTCTACTACACCGGCCTGCTGGTGGCCTATTTCGGCCTGGTCGACCTGGCCGGGTTGAAGGCTGGGCAGACCGTGCTGATCACCGAGGCGGCGCGCATGTACGGACCGGTCTCGATCCAGTTGGCCAAGGCTCTCGGCGCGCGGGTGATCGCTTCCACCAAGTCCGCCGAGGAGCGCGAGTTCCTCCGCGAGCAGGGCGCCGACAAGGTGGTGGTGACCGACGAGCAGGACCTGGTCCTGGAAGTCGAGCGCTTCACCGAGGGCAAGGGCGTCAATGTCATCCTCGACGAATTGGGCGGCCCGCAGATGACCCTGCTCGGCGATGTCTCCGCCACCCGCGGCAAGCTGGTGCTGTATGGCTGCAACGGCGGCAACGAGTCGGCGTTCCCGGCCTGCGCCGCGTTCAAGAAGCACCTGCAGTTCTACCGCCACTGCCTGATGGATTTCACCGGTCATCCGGAGATGGGCCTGGAACGCAACGACGAGTCGGTGAGCAAGGCCCTCGCGCACATCGAGCAACTGACCCGCGATCGCCTGCTCAAGCCGGTGGTCGACCGGGTATTCGAGTTCGACCAGGTGGTCGAGGCGCACCGCTACATGGAAACCTGTCCGAAGCGCGGCCGGGTGGTGATCCACGTCGCCGATTGAGGACGACCCGCAGCGAAAGAGCCCGGCCATCGAGCCGGGCTTTTTCGTGGGCGCGGTTTCAGATCCACAGATCGTTGACCGCCGTCCGCTCGCCGCCCTGGTCGCCGGTATTGCGCACGCCGCAGGGCTCCACCAGGAGCATGCGCACCTCGCCCTCGGCGAACGGCTTGTGCTCCACGCCACGCGGCACCACATACATCTCGCCGGGGCCCAGGTGCACCGCGCCGTCGCGGAAATCGATGCGCAGGCGACCGGCGAGGACGATGAAGGTCTCGTCGGTGTCGGCGTGGCTGTGCCAGACGAAGTCGCCTTCGATCTTCACCAGCTTGAACTGGTAGTCGTTCATCTGGGCGATCACCCTGGGTTGCCAGCGGTCGTCGAACAGGGCGAGCTTGGCGGCGAAGTTGATCGCTTGGGTTGTGCTGGTGGACATCGGTGCGCTCCGGTGGTTGGTCTCTGGCGCCAGGGTAGGCGGCTACGGAGCGGGCGGTCTTGGATGATCGTGCAACCTGGCTAGGCGCGGCCGAGCATACGCAGCCAGCGTGCCGGCGGCAGGCCGTAGCTCTGGCCGAAATGGCGGGTCATGTGGCTCTGGTCGGCGAAACCGGCGGCAAGCGCGGCTTCGGCCAGCGTCTGGCCGCCGAGCATCAGCCGGCGGGCGATGTCCAGCCGGCGCTGGATCAGGTAGCGGTAGGGGCTGGTGCCGAACAGCGCGCGGAAATCGCGCGACAGGCTCCAGCGTTCGCGCTGGGCGACCTGCGCCAGTTCGTCGAGGCTCAGCGGGCGCTCCAGGTGCGCGTGGATGTACTGCCGGGCGCGCTCGGCGGCGACGAAGTCGAAGTGGCGCCTGCCGCGCGCCCGGTTGCCGGCTACAGCGTCGAGGGCGTGGGCCAGTTCGAACAGGGCGTCCTGTTCTTCCAGCGGCTCCAGCGGGGTATCCATGGCCTGTAGCAGGGTCCGGCTGGCGGCGATCAGGCGCGGGTCGTCGGACAAGCCCCCGCGCACGAACGGCAGCGGCCGGCCGCCGAGGGCCTGTTGGATCAGCGCCGGCTCGACGTAGAGCATCCGGTAGCGGAACCCTTCCTGGCTGCCGGCCTCGCCGTCGTGCAGCTCGTCGGGATGCAGCACCAGGCAGCCGCCCGGCAGGCTGTGGCGCTGGCTGCGGCGATAGCGGAAGCTCTGCACCCCGGCCAGGGTCTGGCCGATGGCATAGGTGTCGTGGCGATGCGGATCGTAGCCGTGGCCGGCGAAGTAAGCCTCGATGCGTTCCACCGCACCGTGTTGCGGGGCGCGTCGAACCCAGTCGCGGGGCGTATTGGCGTGGCTCATGGGGAAAGGCTCGTGGCGCGGAAGGTTCAGGCTAGCGCTTCGTTGGCGCGACTGGAATAGCCGGACGGCGTCTCGCCGAATACTGCGCGGAAGGCACTGGCGAAGCTGCTCGGGCTTTCGTAGCCGAGCGACCAGGCGACCTCGCCGACCGCCTGGCCCGCTGCCAGCCGTTCGACGGCCGCGTGCAGTCGCGCCAGTTGCCGCCATTGCGCGAAGCTCATGCCGGTCTCGGCGCCGAACAGCCGGCTCAGGCTACGGCTGCTGAGGCCCGCCCAGCGCGCCCATTCGGCCGCCGGCCGCGGATCGCCGGGGTTGGCCAGCAATGCCTCGGCGATCCTGCGCAGGCGCGAATCTCCCGGATAGGGCAGGCGGGTCCGCTGGGGCACGGCGTGGCGCAGTTCGTCCAGCAGCACGCGCAGCAGGTTCTCGCGTTCGGTGCTCCAGGCGGAGCCGGTCGGCGGCCAGCGGGTGGCGCGTTCGACGATCAGCGCCACGAAAGCCGAGCAGGCGAGCACGCCGGGGTGCCGGGGCAGGTCGCGGCAGTGTTCGGCGGCGAGGTAGGCGCTCCAGCCCGCCAGGCTGCCGTGGGAGTGCGCCGAGTGTGGGTGACCCGGTGGGATCCAGGCGATCTGGCGCGGAGGCAGGGCCTGGCGGCCATGCTCGTCCTCGACCACCAGAAGGCCGCGCTCCAGGCAGTAGAGCTGGCCGCAGGCATGGCGGTGGGAGGCCGTGCGGCTGGCTGCGCGGTCGATGCGCAGGGCGAAGAGCGGGACGGGCAGGGGGGCCGGAAGCATTTGGCGGAAAAACGACGATGATTGGCTTGGAATGGATAATAGGCCATTCGACTGCGGATGTAGCCTGGCGGCTCATCATTCTTGCCTGGAGCACGCCATGAAGGCCGAAGACATCCTTCCCGACCGACAGGACCGCATCCACCTGGGCGGCGTGGAGATACGCAAGGGCAGCGTCGGCGCGTTCATCGCCAACGCCCGGCTGCTGCTTGAGGAGGAACTGCCCGCGGAGCAACGGCGGCAGGCCGAAGAAGACCTGCGCGCCCTGCTGCCGGCGATCCGGGCACTGGGGCTGCTGGAACTCTTCGAACTGCGCGACGCGCGACTGCGGACGCTGGTGGCGGATTGGGAAAACGCCGCTGGCCGCTCCTGAGAGCGGCACACGGGCACTGGAGGTATCAGTCGTCGATGCAGCTTTCGATCAGGCGTTGCAGGGCTTCGCGCTCACTGACCGGCGTGCGCATCGGCATGTGCGCGAGGCTGCCGTCGCGGCGCTCGATGATGTACTCGGTCTCGAAGTGCAGGGTGCAATCCTCGAGGCTCACATAGGTGACGCCATAGGTCGGGGCCTTGCGGGAGCGGGCTGAGAGCATGGATGCCTCCTTGGGCTCATTTCTTCTCGCTGGTCGATGCGGGCGCGCTGGCCTGAACCGGGCGAGTAGGGGTCACTGCATTGCTGTAGAACGCGGAAGCGGCGAAGTAGCTGGCGAGGGCGCTGAAGCTGGACATGATCGGTTCTCCTGAGGAAGGGTGGGCGTCTGCCCTTGGAGAGCATGTTTGCCCAGCGGGAGAACCGGCAGAAGTAAAAAGCCTGCATGGTGTATATCGAGCGCGGTGATGGATCAAGCGACCCCCTCCAGCCTTGCGACTGTTCGCCGGTGTTACCATATGACGTGTTTTTTTCTCAGGAATTCCCATGGCCAAGCGTGGACGCCCCTGCGGCTTCGATCGTGAACAGGCATTGCGCCGGGCGCTCGACGTGTTCTGGGAGGCCGGTTACGAAGGCGCGACCATGGCCGCGCTGAAGGAGGCCATGGGTGGCATCTGCGCGCCGAGCATGTATGCCGCCTATGGTTCCAAGGAGGCGCTGTTCCGTTCGGCGGTGGAACTCTACCTGAGCCAGGAGTGCCAGCTTTCCAAGGGCGCCTTCGCCCTGCCGACGGCGCGCGAGTCGATCGCCGCGCTGCTGGAAAGCGCCGCCGTCAGCTACACCACGGAAGGCAAGCCGCGCGGTTGCCTGGTCGACCTCAGCACGACCAATTTCTCGCCGGCCAACAAAGGCGTCGAAGACTACCTGCGCGATCACCGGCGGCGCGCCGCGCGCCTGCTGCGCGAGCGTTTCGCACGAGGCGTGGCTGACGGCGACGTGCCGGCCGGAGCCGATCTCGACGCGCTCACCAGTTTCTACAGCAGCGTGCTCCAGGGCCTGTCGATCCAGGCCCGCGACGGCGCCAGCCGCCAGCAGTTGCTGGCCATCGGCCGCTGCGCGATGGCGGCCTGGGATTCCCTGCTGGCGGTCGAGGCCGCCTGACGCCACAGCGCTCCTTGGCTGGAAAAAGCCCATGGATTCTCCGTGGGCAAAAACTATAACGCGTGATATAGAATTGATCCAAACCCCGGGCGAAGTCCTTCCGCGCGTGTCTCGCGCCCTGGCCATCGCCCGCTGCCGATTGGAGCCTTCATGACAACGCTTGCTGATATTCCCCTGTCCATGCTCGACCTGGTGCCGGTGCGCACCGGCGGCAGCGTGGCCGAAGCCCTGCACAACTCCCTGGACCTGGCGCGCCATGTGGAGCGCCTGGGCTTCAACCGTTTCTGGCTGGCCGAGCACCACAACATGGATGGCATCGCCAGCTCCGCCACCGCGCTGCTGATCGGCCATATCGCCGGCGGCACCTCGCGGATCCGCGTCGGCTCGGGTGGGGTGATGCTGCCGAACCATGCGCCGCTGGTGGTGGCGGAAAACTTCGGCACCCTGGAGACGCTCTACCCGGGCCGCATCGACCTCGGCCTTGGCCGCGCCCCGGGCGCCGACCAGGCGACCATGCGCGCCTTGCGTCGCGACCGCCTGGGCAACGGCGACGACTTCCCCGAGCAGGTCGCCGAGCTGGAAATGCTGCTCGGCCCGCGCCGTTCCCAGCAGAGCCTGCTGGCGGTGCCGGGCGAGGGTACCCAGGTGCCGATCTGGCTACTCGGTTCGAGCCTGTTCAGCGCCCACCTGGCGGCGCAGAAAGGCTTGCCCTATGCCTTCGCTTCGCATTTCGCACCGCGTTACCTGCACGAGGCGCTGCGCATCTACCGCAGCAACTTCCAGCCCTCGGCGGTACTCGACAAACCTTACGCGATGATCGGCGTGCCGCTGATCGCCGCACCTACCGACGAAGAGGCCGAGTTCCTCGCCACTACCGCCTTCCAGCGCGTGCTGGCGCTGATCCGCGGCGAGAGCCTGAAACAGAAGCCGCCGGTGGAAAGCATGGCGCCGTTGTGGCTGCCCCACGAGCAGGATGCGGTCGGCAGCTTCTTCGGCCTGGCGGTGATCGGCGGTCCGGAGAAGGTTCGCGCGCGCCTGGAGATCCTCCTGGAGCAGACCGGCGCCGACGAGCTTATCTTCACCAGCGACTTCTACGAGCACGCCCATCGGCTGCGCTCTTGCGAAATCGTCGCGGGGCTGAAAGGGGCGTGATCCGGGGCCTGTAGGGAAAATGATGTAGACCTGCGTGCGGTAGGGTCTTTCGGTGATAGGTTTTTTGGTTCTAAACTTAGAACTAAAAACAATAAGCCAGAGAGGAACCCTGCCATGCCGGTTGCACACCGACTGCTGTTTTCATTGACCGCCTTGCTGGCGGCGACGGCCCAGGCCGCCGTCGACGGCCAGAAACTCTATACCCAGGGCGGCGCCAACCCGGCCGCCGCGGCCTGCGTCACCTGCCACGGCGCCGATGGCATGGGCCTGGCCGCCGCCGGCTTTCCGCGCCTGGCGGGCCTTCCCGCCGCCTACCTGAGCAAGCAGCTGCACGACCTCAAGCAGGGCGGCAGTCGCGAGCACCCGGTGATGAAGGGCATAGCCGATGCTCTCGGCGACGACGAGATCCAGGCGCTCGCCACTACCCTCGCGGCAATGCCGGCGCCCAAGCCGGTGGAGCTGTCGCGCGTGGCCACCCCGCGCAGCCCCGGCGAGACCCTGGCGGTGCGTGGCGCCTGGGAGCGCAACATTCCCGAGTGCGTGACCTGTCACGGTCCGGCCGGCAGCGGCGTGGGGGAGGCCTTCCCGCCGTTGCAGGGGCAGGGCGAGATGTACCTGAGCAACCAGTTGCGCGCCTGGCAGCTTGGCACTCGCCGCAACGACCCGAACGATCTGATGGGACATATCGCCAAATCCCTCAGCGAAGAGGAGATCCGCAGCGTCAGCCAGTTCTTCGCCACCCTCGGTCAGGCAGGAGGCCAGCCATGAACATGCCGTCGATCCTTTCCCTGGTCGTCGCCGGCCTGCTGGTCGCTCCCGTCCACGCGGCAACGGCGCCCTCGGAGCCGTTCCAGCCGCCGGCGGAAAGCAGCCTCCCGGACAACGCCTTCGGCGAAATGGTCCGCCAGGGCCAGGCGTTGTTCGTGGAAACCCGGAAGAACGCGCCGCATCTGGTCGGCAACCAGCTCAACTGCGTCAACTGCCATCTCGACCAGGGCCGCCGGGCCAACTCCGCGCCGCAGTGGGCGGCCTACCCGGTCTATCCGGCGTTCCGCGCCAAGAACAACAAGGTCAATACGTTCGCCGAGCGCCTGCAGGGCTGCTTCCAGTTCAGCATGAACGGCAAGGTGCCGGCGGCCGACAGCCCGGAGATCAAGGCCCTGACCGTCTACGCCTATTGGCTGGCGAGCCAGGCGCCGACCGGGGTCAGCCTGCCCGGACGCGGCTATCCGGACGTGGCCCCGCCGGAAGGCGGCTACAGCATCGAGCGCGGCGCCAAGGTCTATGCCGCGCAATGCGCGATCTGCCACGGCGCCGACAGCCAGGGCCAGATGGCTCTGGGGCAGACGGTGTTCCCACCGCTGTGGGGCGCGCAGTCGTTCAACTGGGGCGCGGGCATGCACCGCATCAACACCGCGGCTTCCTTCATCAAGTACAACATGCCGTTGGGCAAGCCCGGTACCCTCAGCGACCGCGACGCCTGGGACGTCGCCGCCTTCATGAACAGCCACGAGCGCGAGCGCCCGCAGGACCCGCGCCTGGTGGACGGTTCCGTGGAGAAGACGCGGCAGAAGTTCCATGCCAACGACGGCGTCAACCTGTACGGACAGAAGGTCAACGGCGTGCTGCTGGGACAGGGAATCTGACCCTCGTGGCCTGGCGTCCGCAGGACGGAGACCCGGTCCGGCGGAAGCAGGTCGGCGCGGGGGTAGGGCGGATAACGCCAACGGCGTTATCCGCCGATGCCTGGGCCTCGGTCCGGCGGATAGCCGCGGGGCGGCTATTCGCCCTACGGGAGTCGGTTGGCGGGTGGGCGCGCGCGTGGTGCCCGCGCATCACTCGCGCAGCGGCATTTCCAGCGTCACCCGCAGGCCGTCCGCGCGGCTGTCGAAGTCCAGCCGGCATTGGCAGCGTTGCACGATGGCCTGGACGATGGCCAGACCGAGCCCGCTGCCGCCGCTCTTGCCGTGGCGCCAGAAGCGCCGGGTGAGGTGCGGCAGGTCGGTTTCGGCGATGCCCGGACCGTGGTCGCGGACGTGGAAGCGCGCGCAGCCTTGCGCGGTTTCCACCGCCAGCTCCACCCGGGTGCCGGCGGCGGTGTGGCGCAGGGCGTTGTCCAGCAGGTTGCGCAGCGCGGCGATGGCCAGCACCGAGGGGACTTCCAGCGGCGCCTCGGACAAGCCGTCGGCCAGCTTCAGTTCGAACATCCGCACGTCGCCGTGGCCGGCGTCGTGCATGGCCACCCGGGCGGCGTCCTCGGCGCTGCACTGCACGCCGTCGTCGAACGACAGGCTGCCTTCCACCCGCGCCAGCAGCAACAGCTGGTCCAGTGTCCGATGCAGACGGTCGGCGCCTTCCTCGGCGTGGGCCAGGGCCTGCTCGGCGGCGGCGCCCTCGGTCATGCGCGCGACCTGCAGGTGGGTCTTGATCGCGGTCAGCGGGCTGCGCAGTTCGTGGGCGGCATCGCCGGTCAGGCGTCGCTCGCGTTCGATGGCCTGGGCGATGCGCTGGAACAACTGGTTCTGGGTTTCCACCAGCGGCTTCAGTTCGCTCGGCAGGGCCGCCAGCTCCAGTGGCTCCAGCGAGTCGGCGCCGCGCCGGGTGAGGGCGTCGCGAATCCGCTTGAGCGGCGCCAGACCCTGGCCGGCGCCGAGCCAGAGCAGGGCCAGGCTGCCGAGCAGGGCGACCGTCACCGGCACCGCGGCGGCCACCACCACCGAGCGTTGCAGCACGTCGCGCTCTTCCAGGCGGTCGGCGGTGCTGACCCGCAGGTCGCCGGCCTGCACGGTGAAGCTGCGCCACAGCACGCCGTTGATTTCCTGGTCGCGGAAGCCGCTGGCGGTGCTGTCCAGCGCCCGCTCCGGGGTGGCATGGCTCTGCGCCAGGACTTCGCCGCGCAATGAGCTGACCTGGCAGGCCATGCCGTTGGGAATCCCCAGTTGCTCCGCGCTCAGGCGCGTGGTCTGGCCGTCCGCCGGCTGCGGCTGCGGCAACTGCTGGAGCAGGCCGGCGACCATCCGCGCCGAGGCCGCCAGGCGTTGGTCGAAGGAGCGCATCATCTGCCCGCGCAGGTCGCAGAGCATCCAGGCCGCGGCCAGCGACCAGAGCAGGATGAAGGCCGAGCCGAGGATCAGGGTCAGGCGCAGGCGCAGGCTCATGCGTCGTCTCCGTCGCCGCGCGCCGGCCCGAGGCGGTAGCCGAGGCCGCGCACGGTCTGCACGATGGCGTTGCCGAGCTTGCGCCGCAGGTGATGGATGTGGACGTTGAGGGCGTTGCTCTCGACCTCGTCGCCGAAGCCATAGACGCTGTCCTTGAGCTGCTCGCCGCTGAGGATCCGCCCGCGGTTGTTGAGCAATGCCTGCAACAGCGCCTGTTCGCGTCGCGACAGCTCCACGGGGCGACCGTCGAGCCAGGTTTCGCGGGTGCTCGGATCGTAGCTGAGGCGACCGTGTTCGATGACGTTGACGCAGCGCCCGGCGGAGCGCCGCTGCAAGGTATGCAGGCGGGCGCCGAGTTCGCGCAGGTCGAAGGGCTTGAGCAGGTAGTCGTCGGCGCCGGCCTGCAACCCGGCGACCCGGTCGGTCACCGCGTCGCGCGCGGTCAGCACCAGCACCGGCAGGTCGACGCCCTGCTGGCGCAGGCGTTGCAGCAGGCGCAGGCCGTCCTCGTCGGGCAGGCCGAGATCGAGGACCAGCACGTCGAAGCGCGCCACCTGGAGCAGCGCCTGGGTATCGGCGGCGCTGGCCACCCGGTCCACGGTCAGGCCCTGGGCGTTGAGGCCGGCGACGATGCCGCTGGCGATCAGGTCGTCGTCTTCGGTGAGCAGTACATGCATGGCGGTATCGCTGGTTAAAGGGATAGGAGTCTGAAGCGGGCGAATTAAGCCAGGATTATGCCCCGCCCGGCGCGTCGCCGGGGTTTTCCCGTGGCCGCGTTAACGGCCTGTTAATCGTCGCTGGCCATGCTGCCGCCGAGTTCATCGTAGAAGGCGTTATCCATGCGTGTGTTGATCCTGCTCCTGATGTTCCTGCTGCCGGGCCTGTCCCAGGCGCAACCGGGCGACGACCTGTTCGCGCCGCGCGGCGCGACGCAGACGGATTTCCTGCCGGTGGAGAAAGCCTTCCGCTTCACCTGGGAGCGCCTCGACGACGGCCAGGTGCAACTGCGCTGGCAGATCGCGCCGGGCTACTACCTGTACCAGAAGCGCCTGCGCTTCGACGGACTCGACCCGGCCTTGCAGCCGCAGCTGCCGCCGGGCGAAAGCCACAGCGACGAGTTCTTCGGCGAGTCGCAGGTCTATCGCCAGAGCCTGGAACTGACCCTGCCGGCGGCCGCCGCCGGACAACTGCGCCTGGGCTGGCAGGGCTGCGCTGACGCCGGCCTGTGCTATCCGCCGCAGAGCCAGGCGCTCGACCTGGGCGGTACCGGCCCTGCCGCCGCCGTCGCCGGGACGAGCGGCGAAGTCGCCGAGGACCAGGGCCTGGCCGGCAGCCTGCAGGCCGGCAACCTGGCCTGGAGCCTGTTGCTGTTCTTCGGCCTCGGCCTGTTGCTGGCGTTCGCTCCCTGTTCGCTGCCGATGCTGCCGATCCTCGCCGGGCTGGTGGTCGGCAGCGGCGCCCGCCCTCGTCGCGGCCTGTTGCTGGCCGGTAGCTACGTGCTGAGCATGGCGCTGGTCTACGCCGGACTCGGGGTGGTCGCGGCGCTGCTTGGCGGCAACCTGCAGGCCTGGCTGCAACAGCCGTGGCTGCTGGGCAGCTTCGCCGCGCTGTTCGTGTTCCTCGCGCTGCCGATGTTCGGCTTCTTCGAACTGCAACTGCCGGCGGCCCTGCGCGACCGCCTCGACGGTCTCAGTCGCGGCCGCAAGGGCGGCAGCCTGGCCGGCGCGGCCGCGCTCGGCGCGTTGTCCGGGCTGCTGGTGGGGCCGTGCATGACCGCGCCGCTGGCCGGCGCCTTGCTCTATATCGCGCAGACCGGCAATGCCCTGCATGGCGGCCTGGTGCTGTTCAGCCTGGGCCTCGGCATCGGCATGCCGCTGTTGCTGCTGGTGACGGTCGGCAGCCGCTTCCTGCCCAAGCCCGGTCCCTGGATGAACCTGGTCAAGGGCGTGTTCGGCTTCCTTTTCCTCGGCACCGCCTGGATACTCCTGCGTCCGCTGCTCGGCGAGGCGCTGTGGATCGGCCTTGGCGGCGCGTTGCTGCTGGTCCTGGCCTACGCCGCGCTGCACACGGCGCGAGGCCTGGCACGGCACGCGGTGCTGTTCGGCGCGGCGGGCTGCATCTTCGGTCTCTGGGGCGCGGCGATGCTGCTGGGCGCCGCGGCCGGGGCAGACGACCCCTGGCGTCCGCTACAGGTGTATGCGGCGGCGAACCGGGGCGCTACGCCGACGGCCAGCGCGCATGAGGCGTTCCTCACGGTCAGCCAGCCGGCCGAGCTGGACCGTCAGTTGGCTGCGGCCAAGGCCGAGGGACAATGGGTGCTGCTCGACTACTACGCTGACTGGTGCGTGTCCTGCCGGATCATGGAGAAACAGGTGTTCGCCAAACCCGATGTGCTCGCCGCCCTGCAGGGCGTGCGCCTGCTGCGGCTCGACGTGACCGCGGACAACGCCGCCAGCCGCGAGCTGCTGCGCCGCTACCAGGTACCCGGCCCGCCGAGCCTGATCTGGATCGGTCCGGAAGGTGAGGAGCGCCGCGCGCGCCGGTTGACCGGCGAAGTCGACGCCGGCGGCTTCCTCGCCCATTGGCAGGCGACCCGGGAGCGCGGCTGATGCTGAGTTTTTCCCTGGGGCCGCTGGTGGTCTCGCTGCAACACCTGCTGCTGTTCCTCGCCCTCGGCGCCGCGCTGCTCGGTGGTTGGCTGGCGGCGCGCGGCGGCGGGCGCAACGCCGAGCCGGTGCTGTTCAACCTGTTGTTGCTCGGCCTGCTGGTGGCGCGCCTGGCCTTCGTGGTGCGCTACTGGCCGCAGTACCGTGGCGACTTCGCACAGATGCTGGATATCCGCGATGGCGGTTTCCTCGCCTGGCCAGGCCTGCTCGCCGCCGTGCTCGGCGCGCTGTTCTGGGCCTGGCGGCGACCGGCGCTACGTCGCTCGCTGGGTGTCGGCGCCAGCCTCGGGCTGGCGTTCTGGCTGCTTGGCAGCCTGGGCCTGGGCATCTACGAGCGCGGTACGCGCCTGCCCGAACTGAGCCTGCGCAACGCCGCCGGCGAGTCGGTGCAACTGGCCGATTTCCGGGGCCGCCCGCTGGTGATCAACCTCTGGGCCAGCTGGTGCCCGCCGTGTCGGCGTGAGATGCCGGTGCTGCAACAGGCGCAGGCGGAGAATCCCGACGTGGTGTTCCTCTTCGCCAACCAGGGCGAGAGCGCCGAGACCGTGCGCCATTTCCTCCAGGGCGAGAACCTGCGCCTGGACAACCTGCTGTTCGACAACGGCGGGCAGCTTGGCCAGCAGGTCGGCTCGGTCGCCTTGCCCACCACCGTTTTCTACACCGCCGAGGGCCGCCTGCTGGGCAGCCATCTCGGCGAACTGTCCCGCGGCAGCCTGGCGCGCTACCTCGAAGCCTTCGAGCCGGCCGCTGCCGCCCCCGCAACCAGGAGTTCCGAATGAGACTGCCGCGCAACCTGATCACCCTTGGCCTGGGCCTGACCCTCCTCAACGCCGGCCTGGCCACGGCGGCGGAGGAGCTGCCGGCACCGATCCGCATGGTCCAGGAGAAGGGCGCCCGCATCCTCGGCAGCTTCGACGCCCCGGATGGCCTGCGCGGCTACGCCGCCGAATACCAGAACCAGGGCATGGCGCTGTACCTAACGCCCGACGGCAAGCACGTACTCACCGGCCACCTGTTCGACGCCCAGGGCAAGGACCTCAGCCGCGAACCGCTGGAGCGCCTGGTGTATGCGCCGCTGGCCAAGGAAATGTGGCAGAAGATGGAGCAGAGCGCCTGGATCGCCGATGGCCGTGCCGACGCGCCGCGCGTGGTCTACCTGTTCAGCGACCCGAACTGCCCGTACTGCACCATGTTCTGGGAGCAGGCGCGACCCTGGGTGGATGCCGGCAAGGTGCAGTTGCGGCATATCATGGTCGGCATCATCCGCGAGGACAGCGAAGCCAAGTCCGCCGCGCTGCTGGCCAGCAAGGACCCGCAGAAGGCCCTGCACGACCATGAGCAGGCGGGCAAGGCCAGCACCCTGAAGCCGCTGGCGAAGATCCCGGCGGCGGTGCGCAAGCAGCTCGCCGGCAACATGGAACTGATGGAGTCGATGGGCGCCGCGGCGACCCCGGCGATCTTCTATCTCAATGCCGAGGGGCGCATGCAGCAGCAACAGGGCGCGCCGCAGCCGGACCAGTTGGCGGAGATCCTCGGTCCGCGTTGATCCTCCGGGCCGGCGCCGAGCCGCCGGCCATCTATACTCCCTGCGTTACGCCAACCCAGCGGAGCAAGGGCCATGGACGACGCATTCAGCGAGGAA
Organism: Pseudomonas sp. HMSC057H01; assembly: GCF_001836405.1. Taxonomy (NCBI): domain Bacteria; kingdom Pseudomonadati; phylum Pseudomonadota; class Gammaproteobacteria; order Pseudomonadales; family Pseudomonadaceae; genus Pseudomonas; species Pseudomonas sp. HMSC057H01. Next base: position 121,397 of record NZ_KV828521.1, read on the forward strand.
GGCAGCGCGCAGCCGCGCCATGACGCTCAGCGTCCGGCGCTCGCTCCGCGGAGCGACGGTTTCGACATCCACACCTACCATCCCGACTTCGTCGCCGATCCCTATCCGCTGTTGCGGCTGATCCGCTCCCGTGCGCCGGTCTGCCGCGACCAGGCCTCGATCTGGTGGATCAGTCGCTATGCCGATGTCTCGGCGTGCCTGCGCGACCGCCGTTTCTCCGCCGACCCCGCTCGCCTTGGCGCCGCCGGCGTCCGCCAGGGCGGCGCCAGCTGGTTCGGCCACCAGCAATTGCAACCGCTGGCGCGCTTCTACGACAACTTCATGCTGTTCAACGACGCGCCGCGGCACACCCGCCTGCGCAGGCTGTTCGCTCCGGCCTTCGGCCCCGACGCCGTGCGCCGCTGGGAGGCGTGCATCGAGGCGCTGGTGGAAGAGCTCCTCGACAGCTTGCTGGAGCGCCGCGAGCCCGATCTGCTCAGGGACTTCGCCGAACCGCTGACGATCCGGGTGGCCGCCGAGCTGTTCGGCTTTCCCCGCGAAGACACCGGGCAACTGCTGCCCTGGGGCCGCGACCTGGCCGCCGGGCTCGATCTCGCCGCCAGCCACGGCGATGCCGGGCAGATCAACCGCAGCGCGGCCGCCTTCAGCGACTACCTGCAACGCCAGGCGCGCGGCTGGAGCGATGGCTCTTCGCGCCCGCCGCCCGGCGCAGCGCCGAGCATCCTCGACGGCGCCGCGATGCTGGAGGCCGGACTGGGCCTCGAGGGCCTGGTGGCGGCCTATGCCATGGTGTTCATGGCCGCGTTCGAAACCACCATCAGCATGGTCGGCAACGCTACGCTGGCGCTGCTCACCCATCCCGACCAGCTCGATCTGCTGCGGCGGTGCCCGGAGCTGGTGGCGAACGCGGTGGAGGAACTGCTGCGCTTCGACGGCGCGGTGCGCGGCGGCGTGCGTTGCACCCTGGAGGAGGTGGAGATCGGCGGCCAGCGGATTCCGCCTGGAGAGAAGGTCTGGCTGAGCTTCCTCGCGGCGAACCGCGACCCGGAGATGTTCGCCGCCCCCGACCGTCTGCAATTGCAGCGAGCGAACGCCAAGCAGCACGTGGCGTTCGCCCATGGTCCGCACTACTGCCTGGGCGCGTACCTGGCCCGGCTCGAATTGCAATGCGCATTGCGCGGCCTGGTGCGTCGCCGTTTCGCCCTGGCCTCGGAACCGACGGACCTGCGCTGGCGGCGCAGCTCGGTGTTCCGCACCCTGGAGCGCTTGCCGATCGTCCCGGAAGGCGACGCTCAGAAGACCTGCGAGTAGCGCAGGATCAGCCGGCTGCCCTCGCTGCGGTTGCGTGCGCCGTATTCGTGATAGGCGTTGAGGAACAGCCGCGACTTGCCCCAGCCGAACATCAGCGCCGGGCCGATGGCATCGACCCGCTCGCGGGAGTCCGGGCGGTCGTGCCCGTCGACCCGCTCGTCGGTGATCTGTCGCAGGCTGTAGCCGGACAACCCGACTCGCCAATGCGCATCCAGCGCCAGCGATACCGAGTAGTTGGCGTGGAACGCCTGGCCCGGCTGCAGGTAGTCGTCGGCCAACGGCGGCGCCGGGTCGCGATTCTTGCCCGGCAACAGGTACTGCAGGCGAGCGCTGGCTTCCCAGCCTTCGGCGAATTCCCAGGTCAGCGCGTAGTGCGGGTTGAAGCTCCAGTGGTTGCTGCCGGGATTGATCGCCCGATGCCTGTCGTAGCGCCCGGTGGGTAACTGGAAGGCGAGGTTCAGGCGCTGCCAGTAGGGCCGGCCGAACAGCTCGGTCTGCGGCCATTGCAGGATGAACGGACTGACGATCAGGTTGCCGAGGCCGTTGGCGCTGCCAGCGTGGGGTTCGAAGTCGGGATCGGCGAGCAGCACCGGGACGAGGATTTCCGCGCCGTAGTAGGCGCCGAACAGCTGGTGCTGGCTGATGTGGGCGAAGTGGCTGGTGGCGAGCAGGGTGCGCAGGCGATTGTCGAGCGGGCGCCGGTGACCGTTGGCGTCCATGAAGTCGTCGGCCTCGTAGATATTCACGAACTGCTGGAACAGCGTGCCGGGCAGGGCCTTGCCGTCGAGGAAGGAGGTCTGGCCGAGGTTCATCCCCGGCAGCGCGGCGATAGCCTGGAACGAGGGCAGCAGCAGGGGCAGGGCCAGCAGGCTGGCCCGGATGCGGGTGGTCATGGGCGTGTCCTTCTTGTTGTTGTTTTCCACGGGGCAGCGCGTCAGTCCGGGAGGTAGTCGGGCTGGCGCTCGGGGCTGGCGCGCTGGAAGGCTTCGAGCGCCAGGCAGCGCCCCTCCAGTTCGAGCAACGCCGGGTAGGGCGCCAGGACACAGCCCATGCGCCGGGCGTTGGCCAGTTGCGGCACCAGGCAGCACTCGACGATGCCCGCTGCGGTGCCGGCGAAGAAGGCGCCGCGACGGTGTCGGTTCAGCAGGGTCTCCGCCGCCGCCAGGCCCTCGGCGACCCAGTGCGCGTACCAGCGCTGGCGGTCCTCGGCGTCTATGCCGAGGACCTGGGTCAGGTACTTGAGCACCCGCACGTTGTTCAGCGGATGGATGTCGCAGGCCACCAGCAGGGCCAGTTCCAGCGCCTGGGCGCGATGCAGTGGGTCGAGAGGGATCAGGCGCGGTTCGGGCTGCACGGCGTCGAGGTAGTCGATGATCGCCAGCGACTGGCTGAACCGACGGCCGTCGGCGTCGACCAGGGTCGGCAGCGCGCCCAGCGGGTTGCGCTGGCGGTCGGCCGGGCGCAGTTGCTCGCCCTGCCGCAGGTTGACCGGCACTACCTGGTAATCCAGACCTTTCAGGGCCAATGCGATACGCACCCGATAGGACGTGGAGCTGTTGAAGAAGCTGTAGAGCTGCATGGGAAGTCCTGTTCAGAGAGTGACGGAAGAAGGCCTGGCCCGGCGCCGGCCCAGGCGATGCACGGCCACGGCGGCGAGCAGCGCCGGGATCACCAGCAGGGCGAGGATGCCGCTGAAGCCAAGGCCCAGGCCGAGCAGGGCGCCGCCGCTGAGGGAGCCGACGATCGAGCCGATGCGGCCCAGGCCGAGGGCCCAGCTGACCCCGGTGGCGCGGCTGCGGGTCGGATAGAAATCGGCGGCCAGGGCGTTGGCGCCGACCTGCGAGCCGCTGATGCAGAAACCGACGCCGGCGACGCACAGCGCCAGCAGGGCGAAGCTGTGGTAGAGGCTGGCGATGCCGAGGATGAACAGGGCGCCGCCGACGTAGGCCAGGCTCAGCACCCGGTGCGCGTCGAAGCGATCCATGGCGCTGCCCAGGAGGAGTGCGCCGAGGGTGCCGCCGAGCTGGAACATGGCGCTGATCGTCGCCGCCTCGCCGAGACTGAAGCCGGTGCCGCCGATCAGCGTCGGCAGCCAGTTGGTCAGCAGGTAGATGATCAGCAGGCCCATGAAAAAGGTGGCCCAGAGCAGCAGGGTGCCGCCGCGCAGCTCGGCGCCGAGGATCTGCCGCAGGGGCGAGGTGCCGTCGGACTCGTCGGCGGGCAGTTCGAGGCGCCCGGCCCAGCCGTCGGGCAGGCGCCCCAGGCGTTCGAGGATGCGCCGCAGGCGCGCCGCGTCCGGTGCGCGGCGGGCGAGGAAGCGCACCGACTCCGGCAGGCATGCCCAGAGCAGCGGCAGGCTCGCCAGGGGCAGGCCGCCGCCGAGCAGCAGCACGCTTTCCCAGCCCAGCGCCGGGACCATCCGCGCGGCGAGCAGGCCGCCCAGCGCCGAGCCGAGGGTGAAACCGCAGAACATTGCGGTGACCATCAGCGCGCGGTGCCGGCGCGGGCAGTATTCGGAGGTCAGGGTGATCGCGTTGGGCATCGCCCCGCCCAGGCCGAGGCCGGTGAAAAAGCGCAGCAGGGCCAGGGTTTCCACCGAACCGGCGTAGGCCGAGGCGAGGCTCCAGCCGCCGAAGAACAGCACCGAGAGCAGGAGCACGCTCTTGCGTCCGAAACGGTCGGCCAGCGGGCCGGCGGCGAAGGCGCCGAGGGCCAGGCCGGCCAGTGCGGCGCCGAGGATCGGGCTGAGTTGCGCCGGGCTCAGTTGCCAGTCGTGGGCCAGGGCCGGGGCGATGAAGCCGATGGCGGCGGTGTCGAATCCGTCCATGGCGACGATCAGGAAGCACAGCGACAGGACTCGCAACTGGAAGGCGGAAACCGCCTGCGCATCGATGAAGGCCTGGACGTCGATCTTGTTGTTCTTGTCGGGCGTAGGCATGAGCGTTCCTCGGCCGTCGCCGCGGCGACGGCCCGGATGAAGGGCAGGGTGGGCCCGCGCCGTGCGCGGGCGGTGGGTCAGACCACGCGGACGCTGAGTTCGCCGAGGCCGTCGATGGCGCCGAGCATCCGCTCGCCGCGCTCGACCGCGCCGACGCCTTCCGGGGTGCCGGTGAAGACCAGGTCGCCGGGGCGCAGCTCGAAGAAGCGCGACAGGTAGCTGACGGTTTCCGCCACCGACCAGATCAACTGGTCGATGTCGCTGCGCTGGCGATCCTCGCCGTCGACCTGGAGGCTGATGGCGGCGTGGCGCGGATGGCCGACCTGGCTGGCAGGGTAGAGCGGGCCGATCGGCGCCGAGCGGTCGAAGGCCTTGCCGATCTCCCAGGGCCGGCCCATCTCGCGCATGCGCATCTGCAGGTCGCGGCGGGTCATGTCCAGGCCCACCGCGTAGCCCCAGACGTGTTCCTCGGCCTGCTCCAGGGGGATGTCGCAGCCGCCCTTGCCGATCGCCGCCACCAGTTCGATCTCGTAGTGGTAGTTACCGGTCTGGCTCGGGTAGGCCAGCTCCAGGGTGCTGCCGGCGGCGACCGGGACCACCGCGTCGGCCGGCTTGCAGAAGAAGAACGGCGGCTCGCGCTCGGGATCGAAGCCCATTTCCCGGGCGTGGGCGGCGTAGTTGCGGCCGACGCAGTAGACCCGCCGCACCGGGAAGGTCTGGTCGCTGCCATGGATGGTGAGGCTGACGGGCGCTTCGGGCGCGAAGAGATGGCTCATGGGACGGGTCCTTCAGTGGGCGAGGGGTTCGCGGGATTCGCGGAGGATGCCGAGCGCCTGCTGCACAGGACGGTCGGAGAAACTGAACAGCACGCAGTCGGTGGCGCCGGCTTCCAGGCGCAGCTCGGCCCAGGAGGGCACGACGAACAGATCCTTGGCCTCGAAGGCGAAGCGCCGGCCGCCGATTTGCGCCACGCCGCTGCCTTCCACCACCGAATAGACGCTGGCGTCGGTGCTGCGCGCGGGTTGGCCGAGGAAGCCGGCCGGCAGCAGTTGCAGGCAGGTGGCGATGGTCGGCATGGCCCAGCCGCCGGTGGCCGGGTTGACGTAGCGCAGCTTGTGGCCTTCCCAGGGATCGGGCCGTTCGAGGCGCGCCAGGCGCTCGAGGGCCTCGCGGCTGCGCGCGTAGGGGTAACTGAACAGCGGCGAGGTCGGCGTCGTCGGCTGGTGGCGCAGCGGCAGCATGTTGCTGCCGTAGCGGGCGAGGCTGTCGCCTTCGCCACGTCGCAACGGCTGCACCGGTTCGCCGTAGCTCTCGGCGAAGGTGGCGCCGAAGAAACGCAGCATCGGGATGTCCAGGCCGTCCAGCCAGACCACCGGCTCGCCGCCTTCCGCGGCGGGGCGGTTGCCGTGGTCGTGCCAGGTCCAGGACGGAGTGATGATGAAGTTGCCCGGCTCCATGCGGGTGCGTTCGCCGTCCACCGAGGTGTAGGCGCCGTAGCCCTCGACGACGAAGCGCAGGGCCGACTGGGTGTGCCGGTGGCTGGGGGCGATCTCGCCCGGCAGGATCAGTTGCAGGCCGGCGTAGAGGCTCGGGGTGATCGCCGACTGGCCGGGAAGGTCCGGGTTCTCCAGCACCAGCACGCGGCGCACCGCTTCCTCGGCGCTGATCAGGTCGCCTGCCTCGAGCAGGAACGGGCGCAGTTCGCGATAGCGCCACAGCGCCGCCTGGCAGCCGCCGGCGGGTTGCGCCGGGACCAGGTTGTGCAGGGCTTCCCAGAGCGGGGTGAGGTGCTGCTGGCGGATGCGTCGATAGAAGTCGGCGCGCTTCTCGGTGGAATTGTCGTTATGCATACCGATGAATCTCCGGCGGGAGGAGGCGGGGCCGCCTCGGTCTGGTAGTCATTATTCGAGGTGAAGGCATAACCGAATAATGATATTTAGACATCGACCTATACGTATTCGAGGATGGCTTGCGATGGACTGGACCCGCCGCCTGCGCCTGCAACACCTGCAACTGCTGGTCAGCCTGATGGAGACCGGCAACCTCAGCGGCACCGCCCGGGCCGCACACACCACCCAACCGGGCCTGTCGAAGTGGCTCAAGGAACTGGAGGAGGACGTCGGCGCGCCGCTGTTCGAGCGCCACGCCCGTGGCCTGCGCCCGACGCCCTACGGCATGACTCTGTTCAACCACGCCCAGCGCGTGCTCACCGAGATGGAGCGGGCGCGGCAGAACCTCGAGGCGATGCGCAGCGGCAGCGGCAGCCGGGTGCTCCTCGGCACGTCGCCGGCCTCCGCGCCGAGCCTGGTGCCGCGCGCATTGCGGGCGTTCCTCGGACGCTACCCCGGGGCCCAGGTGGAACTGCTCGAAGGCACCATGAACGGCCTTCTCGAACGGCTGGAGAAACGCCAGCTCGATGTGGTGGTGGGGCGCCTGGACAACTATGCGCCGCGCGCCAGCCTGCGCTGCGAGGTGCTCTACAGCGAGGCGATCGTGGTGATGGCGCGGCCCGGTCACCCCCTGGCCCAGGCCGCCGCGCTGGACTGGGAAGACGTGCGGCGCTACGACTGGATCGTCTGGCCGCCCGGCTCGCCGATCCGCAGCAAGCTCGACATGGCCCTGACCCAGGGCGGCCGGCAGCCGCCGGCCTACCGCCTGGAGTCATCGTCGATGCTGGCCAACATCGAATTGTTGCGTGGCAGCGACATGCTATCCATCGGCTCGGCGCGGGTGGTCGAGCACCTCGCCGGGCTCGGCCTGGTGGCCAGGCTGGCGCTGGAGATTCCCGGCGAGGGCGCGGTGGGTATGTGCTGGCGCGACGAACCGCATCGCGACCGCGCCAGCGAAGACCTGCTGGCCTGCCTGCGCGAAGGCGCGGCGGCCGAGTAGGGCGCCGGCCGGCGGGTGCTATTGCAAAAAGGCCGCGGCTTCTCGACAATGCGATTCATTATCATTCATGTGTCGCCCCGACTTTCCCATGTCCGCCCCGATCCTTCTCAGCGCCCACCATCGCGCCATGCATGCGCTGTACAGCGAGCACCATGGCTGGTTGCAGAACTGGTTGCGCGGCAAGCTGGGCTGCGCGGCGGACGCGGCGGACCTGGCCCAGGACACCTTCCTGCGCATCCTGCTCAAGCGCGAACTGCGCGAGATCGGCATGCCGCGCGCGTTCCTGCGGACCATCGCCCGCGGCCTGGTGATCGACCACTGGCGTCGCGAGGAACTGCAGCGCGCCTACCTCGAAAGCATCGCCCACTTGCCCGAGGCACAGGCGCCGTCGCCCGAGGCGCGGGAACTGGTGCTGGAACTGCTGGAGGAAATCTCGCGGATGCTCGACGGGCTCAAGCCGAAGGTCCGCACCGCCTTCCTCCTGGCCCAGTGCGAAGACCTCAGCCACCGGCAGATCGCCGAACGCATGGGGGTTTCCCAGCGTAGCGTCGAGCGCTACGTGGCCGAGGCGCTGTACCACTGCTACCTGCTGCGCTACGGCGAATGAGCGGAGCCGTGGACGGGACGCGCGGTAGGGTCGACGAAGCGGTGGTCAGGCAGGCCATCCACTGGCTGGTCCGCCTGCGCTCGCAGCCGGCCGACGATCGCCTGCAGCGCGCCTGCGCGGCCTGGCGCGCGGAGCACGGCGAGCACGAGCGGGCCTGGCAGCAGGTCAGCGCGCTCAACGAAGAACTGCACGGACGCTTCAAGGCGCTGCCCGGCGGGGTCGCCTACGGCACCCTGGACAGCAGCGCGCAGCGCCTGCAGCGGCGCCAGGCGCTGAAACTGCTGTCGCTGCTGGTGGCTGGCGGCGCCGTGGCCTGGGTCGGTCGCGACAGCCTGCCCTGGCAGCGCCTGAGCGCCGACTACAGCACCGCCACCGGCGAGCGACGCAGTATCGAGCTGGTCGACGGCACCCGCCTGCAACTGAACACCGACAGCGCGGTCGACGTGCGCTACGACGCCGGCCAGCGCCTGATCCTCCTCGCCCGCGGCGAGATCTTCCTCGCCAGCGGCGCCGATACGCAATCGCCCACGCACAGGCCGCTGCGGGTACGTACCGCGCAAGGGCTGTTCGAGGCCCTCGGCACCCGTTTCAACGTACGCCTGCAAGATGCCGCCACCTGTCTCAGCGTCAGCGAGGGTTCGGTGCGCATCGATGCCTTCGGCGCGCGTCCGCTGCAGGCTCCGGTGGCCGAGGCGGGGCAGAGCTATCGGATCGCCGCCGACGGCGTGCGGCGCCTCGAACGGCCGCAGATGGACGCCGTGGCCTGGGCCGATGGCCTGATCGTCACCCGCGACATGCGCCTGGCCGACTTCCTCGCCGAGGTCGGCCGCTACCGCAACGGCTACCTCGGCTGCGCCGCGGAGGTCGCCGACCTGCGTCTGTCCGGGGTCTACCGCCTGGACGACACCGACAAGCTGTTGCAGGTGCTCGCGCGGACCCTGCCGGTGCGCCTGCAGCGGCATACCCGCTGGTGGGTGAGGGTGGTCGCCGCCTGAGTCGCGCCGGCGGCCGCGTGGACGCTTGCTTCCGCCCGGAGCGAAACGCACTGAAAATTATTTTCATTATTTTTGTCGGCTTTCCGCGACTGGTCCGGCTTTATCGATTGAACACCCTTCAACGACTCCAACGGATTCCGTTCATGACCGCCACCGCCGTCGTCCTCCGCAATGCCCCGTCGTCCCTCGATTTCCCCCGCGCCTCGCGCCTGAGCCGTTCGGTGCGCGCGGCCCTGCTGTCGCTGGCCATGGCGGCCGGCGCGGCGCCGCTCTGCGCCTCGGCCGCCGAAGCGGCGGCGGAACAGGCGCGGCCCTATGCGATCCCCGCCGGACAGTTGGGTGACGTGCTCAACCGCTTCGCCCGCGAAGCCGGCATCACCCTCTCGGCCACTCCGGCGCAGACCGGTGGCTACAGCTCCCAGGGGTTGCGCGGCAGTTTCACCGTGCAGCAGGGCCTGGCCCGGCTGCTCGCCGACACCCCGCTGGAAGCGGAAGACCAGGGCGACGGCAGCTTCGTCTTGCGCGAGGCGCCGGCAAAGGACGGCGACGTGCTGAACATGCAGGCGGTGGAAGTCTTCGCCCTCGGCAACAACCTGGGCAGCACCGATGGCTACCTGGCCACCCATAGCCAGATCGCCACCAAGACCAGCAAGCCGCTGCTGGAAACCAGCCAGACCGTCTCGGTGATCACCCGCGAGCAGATCGACGACACCGCCTCCAAGACCGTGCAGCAGGCGATGCGCTATACCCCCGGCATCTTCACCGGCCAGGTCGGCGCCTCCAACCGCTACGACTACGTGGTGATGCGCGGCTTCGCCGACAACAGCGTGGACAACATCTACCTCGACGGCCTCAAGGCCATGGGCGACAGCGGTACCTTCAGCTCGATGCAGGTCGACCCGTACTTCCTCGAACGCATCGATGTGCTCAAGGGCCCGTCCTCGGTGCTCTACGGCCGTAGCCTGCCGGGCGGCCTGGTGGCGCTGACCAGCAAGAAGCCGTTGTACGAGGACTACCGCCAGATCACCGGCAGCATCGGCAACATGGGCCAGAAGGAGATGGGCTTCGATTTCAGCGGGCCGCTCGACGAGGAGAAGCGCATCGCCTACCGCCTGGTCGGTCTCGGCAAGGGCTCGGACACCCAGTTCGATCACGTCAAGGAGGAGCGCTACGCCATCGCCCCGACCCTGGCCATCGACTTCAGCGATGACACCACCCTGACCCTGCAAGGCTACCTGCAACACGATCCCAACGGGGGCTACCACGGCGGCGTACCGGCCGACGGCACCCTGTCGCACCACAACGGCCGGCACATCTCCCGCGAGTTCTTCGATGGCGAGCCGAGCAAGGACGACTTCGACCGCACCCAGCGGATGTTCGGCTACCAGCTGGAGCACCGCATCGACGACGTCTGGTCGGCGCGGCAGAACTTCCGCTACCTGGACTCCGACGTCGACTTGTCGCAGGTCTACGCCTACGGCTGGAGCGCCAGCGAGCCGAACAAGCTGAACCGCTACTTCAGCGGCGCCCGCGAGCACCTGCAGGCGTATATCGTCGACAACATGCTGCAGGCCGAATTCGCCACCGGCGCGGCGCGCCACACCCTGCTCACCGGCCTCGACTATCAGCGCCGGCGCACCGTGGTCGACTGGCGTTCCGGCTCGGCCTCGGCGCTGGACGCGTTCAACCCGGTCTACGGCGACGACGCCATCAGCTATTTCCCGGACGACAACCACACCCGCCGCCTGGAGCAGACCGGCGTCTACCTCCAGGACCTGATCGACATCGACCAGTGGCGCTTCTCGCTCGGCCTGCGCCAGGACTGGGTCAGCGTCACCGACAAGAACCGCAGCACCGGCAGCAAGGCCGACGACGACTGGGAGAAATTCACCGGGCGGATCGGCGCGCTGTACCTGTTCGACAACGGCCTGGCGCCCTACGTCAGCTACTCCGAGTCGTTCAACCCGAACGCCTATTCCGACGCCTCCGGCACGCCCCTGGCGCCCACCGAGGGCAAGCAGTGGGAACTCGGCCTGAAGTTCCAGGCGCCGGGCAGCAACAGCTTCTACACCGCCTCGCTGTTCCATATCACCCAGGAAAACGTCGCCTCCAAGGAGCCCCAGGACAACTTCTACACCTCGGTCGGCGAAGTGCGCTCCCAGGGGCTCGAACTGGAGGCCCATACCCAGCTCAGCGACAACCTGAAGCTGCTCGGCAGCTACACCTACACCGACATCACCTACACCAAGTCGCTGGACGGCAACCAGGGCCATACGCCGAACCAGGCGCCCAAGCACATGGCATCGCTGTGGGCCGACTATGCCTTCGACGCCGGCCCGCTCAGCGGTCTGAGCATCGGCGGCGGCGCGCGCTACGTCGGCGAGACCTGGGCGGACAAGGAAAACACCTTGCGGGTGCCGGACTACACCCTGGTCGACGCGCGGATCGGCTACGACCTCGGCAAGCTCGGCCTGAAAGGCCTGGACGTCAGCCTCAATGCCAACAACCTGCTGGACAAGGACTACGTGGCGTCCTGCTACAGCCTGGACTTCTGCTACTTCGGCGAGAAGCGCAACGTCACCGCGACGGTGAACTACCAGTTCTGACCGTCCACCCGGGCCCCGGCGCCAGCGCCGCGGTACCGGCCAAGCAGCCCGGCGCGCAACGTACGCGCCGGGCATTCGCCGGCGTCGCCGGCCGTACCCTGGTTACCTGGAGCCCCCATGCGCCCCGTCCTGGTTCTGCTGCACCGCTATGTCGGTCTGGCTACCGCGCTGTTCCTTTTCCTCGCCGGTCTCACCGGCAGCCTGCTGGCCTTCCATCATGAAATCGACGAATGGCTGAACCCCGGCTTCTACGCCGTGGGCGAGGGCGGCGAGCGCCTTTCCCCGGGCAGCCTGGTGCAACGCGTCGAGTCACGCTATCCGCGACAACTGGTGTGGTACATGGAGTATCCCGAGGCGGGCGGGCACCCGGCGTTGCTCGCCACCGTGCCGCGCGAGGCCGGCGCCAAGGTCGAGCACGACGTGTTCTACCTCGACCCGGTCAGCGGCGAGGAAGTCGGCAAGCGCCTCTGGGCGGCCTGCTGCTTCCAGCCGGCGAACCTGGTTCCCTGGGTCCTGGAGTTCCACCACAACCTGACCCTGCCGGGGAACTGGGGCCTGTACCTGATGGGCGGGGTGGCGATGTTCTGGTTCCTCGACTGCTTCGTCGGCGCCTGGCTGACCCTGCCGCGCGGCCGGCCGTTCTGGAGCAAGTGGGCGACCGCCTGGAAGATCAAGCGCGGCAACGCCTACCGCTTCAACTTCGACCTGCATCGCGCCGGCGGCCTCTGGCTCTGGCTGCTGCTGGCGCCGGTGGCGCTGAGCAGCGTCGCCCTGAACCTGCCGAGCCAGGTGTTCAAGCCGCTGGTATCGCTGTTCTCGCCGATCGAACCGAGCGTCTACGAGGCGCGCGGGCGGCTGCCCAGGGAGCAACTGGGGGAGACCCGCCTGGACTACGACCGCACCTTCCAGTTGGCCAGCGTCGAAGCGGCGCGGCTGGGCATCGCCGAGCCGATTGGCGAGCTGTACTACAGCTTCGAATACAACTTCTTCGGCGCCGGCTTCGGCGACCACGACGACCCCATGGGCAAGTCCTGGCTGTTCTTCCACGGCAGCGACGGCCGCCTGCTCGGCCAGGAAGTCGCCGGGCAGGGCAGTTGGGGAGAGCGTTTCTACCGCTTGCAGTACCCGATCCACGGCGGGCGCATCGCCGGCCTGCCGGGACGCATCGCCATCGCCGCCCTCGGCCTGGCCATCGCCGGGCTGTCGCTGACCGGTGTCTACATCTGGTGGCGCAAGCGCCGGGCGCGCCACTGGAACGGCCGCTAGCCGGCTGTTAGTCTGGCTGCCTCCCACACCACCAGAGGATGGACGAATGAACGCAAGGATCGCCGCATTGGGACTGCTCCTGCCCCTGGCCGCCGGCAGCGCCGTGGCCACGGAGGAGGGCAGCTCGGTCAAGGATGCGGCCAAGGCCGCGGTGTCCTCGGCCATCGAGACCGGCAAGAACCTCCTCGGCGGGGTCAGCGAGGGCATCACCAGCGGCCGCCAGTCGGCCCAGGGCGCTGATGGCGCCAAGGTGGTCTCCGACAACGCCGGCTTCGCCGAGATCGGCCAGGTCGAAGTGCTCAAGACCGAGCCGCGCGACCAGCAACTGGCCGTCACCCTCGGCTTCAAGAACGACGGCGACGCCACCGTGCGCCTGATCAACCTGACCCAGACCGGCGCGCTGCTGGTGATCGACAACGATGGCTACTCCAACGCCCTGGTCGCCCTCGCCAACCCCGACGACGTCACCGTCCCGGCCAAGGCCGGCATCCGCCAGACCTTCGTCTTCGAAGGCGGCGCGGAAGGGATCAAGGCGGTGCGCCTGTGGGGCAAGGACCTGCCGGTGAAGTGAATTCGAGTCTGCGTCAAAGCAGCCCCGCCTTGGCGGGGCTTCTTTCTGCCGGGCCACGAGCGCAAATAATCAGCTCACCAGAACCCGGCCGAGCGCTGCCTGGAGACCGATAGGTCCTTCCCATTACGAAAATGACGACATCGCATCGATCCTGAAACGTCCGCACAGCCAGGACGACGCAATGAAGGCAAAGTGCCATTCCCTCCTGTCCCTGTTTGGATTAGCATTCCTACTTTTGGACTAATCCCCTCTCAACACGCCCATGTCGTTTAGCTATGCGGTGGATATTGAAGGGAACTCGCAGGACATCGGATGTTGCGTTCTAGCTATCGAGCGGTTGTCGCTGGCTTGGTTTTACTGCCGCTTCTTGCCAGCGCCGCCCCCTTCACCTCCCCCGGCGACC
>NZ_KV828522.1:0-23133 GCF_001836405.1 Pseudomonas sp. HMSC057H01
AGTCCGGCAGCGCGGTGTAGTGCAGGTGGTGCGGACCGGCCCAGATGTAGATCGAGATGATCGCCCAGAAATGCACGATGGACAGGCGATAGGAGTAGATCGGTCGCCCGGCCTGCTTGGGCACGAAGTAGTACATCATGCCGAGGAAGCCGACCGAGAGGATGAAGCCGACCACGCTGTGCCCGTACCACCACTGGATCATCGCGTCGGTGGCGCCGGAATAGGCCGAGTAGGACTTGCCCAGGCTCACCGGCAGCAATGCGTGGTTCACGATATGGACCATCGCGGTGACGATGATGAAGGCGCCGTAGAACCAGTTGCCGACGTAGATGTGCTTCACCTTGCGGCGGGCGATGGTGCCGAAGAACAGGTAGGCATAGACCACCCAGACGATGGCCATCCACAGCGCCAGTGGCCATTCCATCTCGGCGTACTCCTTGGAGGTGGTGTAGCCCAGCGGGTAGCTGACGATCATCCCCACGATCGCCGCCTGCCAGCCCCAGAACACGAAGCGCGCCAGGACGTCGGAGATCAGCCGCACGCCGCTGGTGCGCTGCACCACGTAGAAGGAGGTGGCGAACAACGCGCTGCCGCCGAAGGCGAAGATCACCAGGCTGGTGTGGATCGGGCGGATGCGGCCGAAGCTGGTCCAGGGCAGGTCGAGGTTGAGCGCCGGCCAGACCAGCTGGGCGGCGATGAACACCCCCAGGCCCATGCCGAGGATGCCCCAGACCAGGGTCATCAGGGTGAACTGGCGGACGACGTCGTAGTTGTAGCCGTCCGGATCTTTTCTGCTATCCGTATCGTTCATGGTCGCTGGCACGCCGGGCCCCGGGGTCCGGCCGGCTGGCGAGCAGGCGCGACCCTCGGGTCCTCGTTGGGTTATCGGTATTTTTCTGGGTATCCCGTTGCCGGGTCGATGGAGTGCGGAGGTCGGATCTTCGTCTGGAAGGCTCGGAACAGACGGCTCATGGCACTGGTGGACATTCTAGGAGGGGAGCTTTATTCGTCTCCAACGAATAATGTTGCTATTACAGTGCAAAATTATTGAATTGAAACGGAGGGGGACTTCCGGGGCAGGGCGCACAACCGCTTCGTGGGATGTGCGCCAGGGCGGCTATCCGCCCTCCGCGATGGTGCTGCCGGCGATGGCAGGCTCAGCCAGTCTTTTTCTTCTTCGGCAGCAGGCGCTTGACCAGCAGCACCCCCGCCAGCACCACCGCGCCGGCGACGATGCCGAACAGGAAGTTCAGCAGGGTCGGGGTGATCGCCGCCAGCAACGGGCCCAGCGTGGCGATGCCGGCGACGCTCTGCGCGGCCTGTTCGATGGCGTGGTGGACCACCGGGATACCGTGGGTGAGGATGCCGCCGCCGACCATGAACATCGCCGCCATGCCGACCACCGACAGGCCTTTCATCAGGTACGGCGCGGTGCGCAGGATGGCGCCGCCGAGCCCTTGGGCGAAGCCGCTGTCGCGCTTGGACAGATAGAGGCCGGCGTCGTCCAGCTTGACGATGCCGGCGACCAGACCGTAGACGCCGATGGTCATCACCAGGGCGATGCCGACCAGCACCAGCACCTGGGTGGTGAAGCTGGATTCGGCGACGGTACCGAGGGTGATGGCGATGATTTCCGCGGAGAGGATGAAGTCGGTACGGATCGCGCCGCCGATCTTCTGCTTTTCCAGGGCAGCCACGTCGACATTGGCCGCCAGCGCTGCCTCGTCGGCGTGCTCGTCGTCATGGGGCAGGTACTTGTGGGCGATCTTCTCGAAGCCCTCGAAGCACAGGTAGGCGCCGCCGAGCATCAGCAGCGGGATCACCGCCCAGGGCGCGAAGGCGCTGATCAGCAGGGCGGCGGGAACGAGGATCGCCTTGTTCCGCAGCGAGCCCTTGGCCACCGCCCAGACCACCGGCAGTTCGCGGTCGGCGTTGACCCCGGTGACCTGCTGGGCGTTCAGCGCCAGGTCGTCGCCGAGAACGCCGGCGGTCTTCTTCGCGGCGACCTTGGTCATCAGCGAGACGTCGTCGAGCACCGCGGCGATATCGTCGAGGAGGGTGAGGAGGCTGGCTCCGGCCATGTTTGGGTTTCCTTACTGGTAGGGGGCGCGAGACGCCTATTTGACAATGGAACGGTGTCAGCGAACAGAGAACCTTCGATTCCTGGGATAGGCGATCCCCTGAGATGGTTCCGAAGCCGCCCCGTGGGCGGCTAGAATACGCGGCTGTCCGCCTCTGCTGAAACAGGTCGTTACGGAATGAGCTTTTCCCTGCTCCGCCTGGTGGGATTCATCCTCGGGCTTTTCCTGGTCACCCTGGCGGCCAGCATGCTGATCCCGATGCTGACGCTGGCGCTCTTCCAGCGCTACGACGATTTCGACGCCTTCCTCTGGTCGAGCCTGCTCACCGCGGCTGCCGGCCTCGCGCTGGTCTTGCCGGGACGGCCGGCTCACGTGCATTTTCGTGCCCGGCACATGTATTTCCTGACCACCGCCAGTTGGGTGGTGGTCTGCGCCTTCGCCGCGCTGCCGATGGTGATGGCTCGGCACATCAGCTACACCGATGCGTTCTTCGAGACCATGTCGGGCATCACCACCACCGGCTCCACCGTGTTCAGCGGGTTGGACCAGATGTCGCCGGGCATCCTCATCTGGCGCTCGTTGTTGCACTGGCTCGGCGGCATCGGTTTCATCGGCATGGCGGTGGCGATCCTGCCGCTGCTGCGTGTCGGCGGCATGCGCCTGTTCCAGACCGAATCCTCCGACTGGGGCGAGAAGGTGATGCCACGCTCGCACATGGCGGCCAAGTACATCCTCGGCGTCTACGTCGCGCTTACGCTGCTGGGCGTGCTGTGCTTCTGGTGGGCGGGCATGACCCCCTTCGAGGCGTTCAACCATTCGATGGCCGCCATCTCCACGGGCGGCTTCTCCACCTCCGACGCTTCCCTCGCGCACTGGCCGCAACCGGCGGTGCACTGGGTCGCCGTGTTGTTCATGATCCTCGGCAGCCTGCCGTTCACCCTCTATGTCGCGACCCTGCGCGGCCATCGCCTGGCCTTGCTCAAGGACCACCAGGTGCATGGCTTCATCGGCTTCCTGGCGGTGACCTGGCTGGTTTTCGCCTTCTGGCTCTGGCTGAATTCCGATTACGGCTGGTGGGATGCGCTGCGCCTGGTGGCGGTCAATGTGACGTCGGTGGTGACCACCACCGGTTTCGCCCTGACCGACTACACCACCTGGGGAACCTTCGCGGTCATGCTGTTCTTCTACCTCACCTTCGTCGGCGGTTGCTCGGGCTCCACCGCCGGCGGGTTGAAGATCTTCCGCTTCCAGGTGGCCTTCGTGTTGCTCAGGGCCAACCTGCAGAACCTCGTGCATCCGCGGGCGACCATCCGGCAAAGCTACAACGGCCATCCGCTGGACGAGGAAATCGTCCGCTCGCTGATCACCTTTTCCTTCTTCTTCACCATCACCATCGGCGTGATCGCACTGGGGTTGACCATGCTCGGCCTCGACTGGGTCTCCGCGTTCACCGGTGCCGCGACCGCCGTGTGCAACGTCGGGCCCGGGCTCGGGCCGATTATCGGACCGGCGGGAAACTTTTCCAGCCTGCCGGACATGGCCAAGTGGCTGCTGACCCTCGGCATGCTGCTTGGTCGGCTAGAGATTCTCACCGTACTGGTGCTGTGCACCCGCGCGTTCTGGCGCTTCTGATCAGCCTTCGCGAGACAGGCTGGCGAGGGCCAGGCGGGCGATGGCCAGCTCGGCGTCGGTCTCCTCGCGGCTGCCGTCCTCGTCGAACCAGGCCGCCGAGAGTCCGGTCCAGGCCAGGATCCACAGCAGCAGGCGGCGGCGTTGCAGGCCGCTGGCGGCGACGACGATCTCCAGCTGGCGCTCGAAACGGCCGGGCGCCTGGGCGGTCTTCGCGTCGGGATTGGTGAACAGGTTGGCGTAGTCGTAGCCGCGCTCGCCGTAGAGCCGCTTGGGGTCGATGACTTGCCAGCCGCGCTCGCCGAAGTCGAGCACATTGCCGTGGTGGATGTCGCCATGCAACGGGCGCTGTTCGCGAGCGGTCTCCAGCAGGTAGCGGGCGGCGTTCGCGCAGTCGACGTAGAGCCCGCCGTAGCGGCGCTCGGCGGCATACAGCGAGTCGAACCAGCGCTCCAGCGGGGTCAGTTCCGGCAACGGACCCGGGCGCGGGGCATGGATGCGTTCGATGGCCTGGCAGAGGATACGCGTAGCCTCGTCGTCGTCGCCGCGCTTGACCATCTCCAGCAGCGAGCGCCCGCCGGTGGCACGCTCCATCAGCAGCGCCTGGTGGTCGTAGGCCAGCACCCTGGCCGCGCCCTGGCCGTCCCACCAGTTGAGCAGTACGTGGCCGAAACGCTCTTCCTCGGCACTGGATATCTTCAGCATCGCCGCTGCGCCGCGATGGCGCACCGGCAGCAGGCGGCTGCTGTGGGTGGCGAAGGGCTCGCCGTCGGGTTGCAACGCCCAGCGCTCGAGGTAGGGCGAGAAGTCGAGGGATTCGTTCACGGTCGGTCTCAGGCGCCCAGGCGCTGCTGGATGAAGTCGAGGAAGCACTGGATGCGCAGCGCCAGTTGCGAGTTGCGGTAGTAGACGGCGTGGATCGGTTGCCGGTATTCGCTCATCTGTTCGGCGAACAGCGGCACCAGGCGCCCGTCCTGGATATCGCGGTCGGTCATGAAGCTGGCCAGGCAGGCGATCCCCTGGTGGCTCAGGGCCAGCTGGCGGAGGGTCTCGCCGCTGGAGGCAGAGATATCCGGCTGGATCTCCAGGCGATCGCCGTCGGCGTGCACCACCGGCCAGCGGTTGAGGTGCTCGGGCTGGGTGAAGCCGAGCAGGGTGTGCCCTCGCAGCCCCTCGATGCTCGTCGGCATGCCGTGGCGGGCCAGGTACTCCGGGCTGGCGAGGATGTGCAGGCGGCTGGCGCCCAGCGGCCGCGCGTGCAGGGTGGAGTCGCTGAGCGCGCCGATGCGGATCGCCACGTCGGTGCGTTGCTCCAACAGGTCGATGATCAGGTCGTTGGTGTTGAGTTCGAGCTGGATGTTCGGGTACAGCCGGCGGAACTCGCCGATGTGCGGCACCACCGCGTGCAGCATGAAGGGCGAGGCGGCGTTGATCCGCAGGCGCCCGGCGGGGCTCTGCCGGCGCAGGGCCAGGCGTTCCTCGAGCGCCTCCATCTGCTGCAGGATCTGCCGTGCCTGGTCGAGGAAGTAGCGGCCTTCCTCGGTCAGCTCCATGCGCCGGGTGGTGCGGTTGAGCAGGGTGGTGCCGAGCTTGTGCTCGAGGCGCGAGAGGGTCCGGCTGACGGCCGAGGCGGTCAGTCCCATCTGTTCCGCGGCGGCGCTGATGGAACCGCTGTCGACTACACTGACGAAGCTTTGCAGTTCATCGGAGTTGGCTTTCATTCGTGACTCCAGGGCAATCATTGCCGAAGCATAGCGATGTTTTCGGCAAGGACTGAAGAGGCACGCGTGCCCGCAGGAGGTTTTCATGCCCGGCCACCGCATCACCCTCACCGGAGAAAAGCAGACGCTCCTGATCACCCTCTACGCCAAGGCGCTGGATAGCCGCCTGGACGATTCCATCCTCCATGACCGTTTCGCCGAGGAGGCGGTGCGGCAGATCGACTTCGACTTCTCCAGGGTCGCCCTCGGCAAAGGCAACGAACGGGCCCTGGCCATGCGCTCGCATTACTTCGACCAGGCCTGCCGCGACTTCCTCGGCCGCCATCCCGAGGGGCAGGTGCTCAACCTCGGTTGCGGCCTGGACAGCCGTATCTACCGGGTCGATCCGCCGGCCGAGCTGCCCTGGTTCGACCTTGACTACCCGGAGGTCATGGACCTGCGCGAGCGGCTCTACCCGCCGCGCGCCGGCGCCTATCGGGCGCTGCGCCACTCGGTGGACGACGACGGCTGGCTGCAAGGGGTGCCGCGCGAGCGGCCCGCCCTGGTCCTGGCCGAGGGGCTGATGCCTTATCTGCGGGAGTCCCAGGTGCGACGCCTGGTGGAACGCCTGGTCGACCACCTGGGTAGCGGCGAGCTGCTGTTCGACGGCTACGGCCGCCTCGGCATCATGCTGCTGCGCCTGTATCCGCCGCTGCGCGAGACCGGGGCGCAGGTGTACTGGAGCATCGACGACCCGCGCGAACTCGAGCGGTGGCATCCGGCCCTGCGCTTCATCGAGGAGGTCACCGACTATGACCCGCAGGACGTTGCCAAGCTGCCGCAGTCGTCGCGGCTGATGCTGCCGATCTACAACGGCTTCGCCTTCCTGCGGCGGATGGGCCGGCTGATCCGCTACCGTTGGCCCAGGGTCTAGGCGCCGCAGGCGAGGCCGGGGTCAGGCGAGCACTGCCACCGACTTGATCTGCGCCCACAACAGCTGGCCGGGCCGTAGTTGCAACTGGTCCCGCGAGTAACGGGTGATCCGCGCCAGCAGCGGATTGCCGCCGGCATCCAGGCGCACCAGTACGTGGGCCGCGGTGTCGGTATCGACCAATTCCAGAACCCGTACCGGCAGGCGGTTGAGGATGCTGCTCTGGGCGTCGTCGCGCAGGTTCAGGCTGACGTCGCGCGCCTGTACCTTGAAGCGCAGGCGCTTGCCGGGGGCCAGCGGGGCGTGGGCGACGCGCATTTGCAGCGCGCTGCCGGGCAGGACCAGGGTCAGCAGGCCGTAGGCCGGGTCGTGGTCGCTGACCGTGCCCTCGATCACCACCCCGGCGTCGTCGTCCAGCGCCAGCGGCAGGTCGACTCGCGCCAGGGTTTCGCCGATCGGCCCGCTGGCGCGGACCTTGCCGTTCTCCAGCAGCACCAGGTGATCGGCCAGGCGCGCCACTTCGTCCGGCGAGTGGCTGACATAGAGCACCGGGATGTCCAGTTCCTCGTGCAGGCGTTCGAGATAGGGCAGGATCTCGCCCTTGCGCTTCAGGTCGAGGGATGCCAGCGGCTCGTCCATCAGCAGCAGGCGCGGGCTGGTGAGGAGGGCCCGGGCGATGCCGACGCGTTGCTGCTCGCCGCCGGAGAGGCGTTCCGGCATGCGTTCCAGCAAGTGCTCGATGCCCAGCAGGGCGCAGGCCTGTTCCAGCTCGACGCGGCGCTCGGCGGCGGCGATGCGCTTGAGACCGAAGGCCAGGTTGCGCCGCACCGTCAGGTGGCGGAACAGGTTGGCATCCTGGAACACGTAGCCGAGGGCACGTCGGTGGGGCGCGACGAAGAGGTTGCGGCGGCTGTCCTGCCAGGTCTCGCCGTTGATCGTCACCTCGCCCTCGGCGGCCTTTTCCAGGCCGGCGATACAGCGCAGGCAAGTGCTCTTGCCGGAGCCTGAATGGCCGAACAGAGCGGTCACGCCACGACCGGGAAGAGCCAGGTCGATGTCCAGTTCGAAGCCGGGGTAGGCGCGGCGGAAGCGCAGGCGCAGGCCGTCCATCTCAGGCCCAGCCCGGCCGGCGGCGCCGGCCCGAATAGAGGGCGAGGAGGACGACGAAGGAGAACGCCACCATGCCGCCGGCCAGCCAGTGGGCCTGGGCGTATTCCATGGCTTCGACGTGATCGAATATCTGCACCGAGACCACGCGGGTTTTCTCCGGGATGTTGCCGCCGATCATCAGCACCACGCCGAACTCTCCGACGGTATGGGCGAAGCCGAGGATCGCGGCGGTGACGAAACCCGGCCGGGCCAGCGGCAGGACCACGCTGAAGAAACGGTCGACGGGGCTCGCGCGCAGGGTCGCGGCAGCCTCCAGCGGTTTTTCGCCGATCGCCTCGAAGGCGTTCTGCAACGGTTGCACGACGAAGGGCAGCGAGTAGAACACCGAGCCGACCACCAGGCCGGCGAAGGTGAAGGGCAGGGTGCCGAGACCGAGGCTCTGGGTGAGCTGGCCGATGAAACCGTTGGGACCCATGCTGACCAGCAGGTAGAAGCCGATCACCGTCGGCGGCAGCACCAGCGGCAGGGCCACCACCGCGCCGATCGGCCCCTTCAGCCAGGAGCGGGTGCGCGCCAGCCACCAGGCGATGGGCGTGCCGATCAGCAGCAGGAGGAGGGTGGTGAGCGAAGCCAGCTCGATGGTCAGCCAGATGGCCGCCAGGTCCGTACTGTCGAGTGGCAACGCCATGCAGGTCCCGCCTTAGAGTTCGTAGCCGTAGGACTTGATCAGCGCGGCGGCCTTGGCGCCCTTCAGGTAGTCGACCAGGGCCTTGGCGGCGGCGTTGTCCTTGCCTTTGTTGAGGATGACCGCGTCCTGGCGGATCGGGTCGTGCAGCTCGGCGGGAACGATCCAGGCCGAGCCGGTTGCGACTTTACCATCCTTGTAGATCTGCGACAGGGCGACGAAGCCCAGTTCGGCGTTGCCGCTGGAAACGAACTGGTAGGCCTGGCTGATGTTCTGGCCTTCCACCAGCTTCGGCCCGAGCGTGGCGGCGAGGCCGAGCTTGTCCATCGCCTGGGTGGCGGCGAGGCCGTAGGGCGCGGTCTTCGGGTTGGCGATGGACAGGTGCCTGAAGCTGCCGCTCTTCAGCACCTCGCCCTTGGCGTCGACGTAGCCGGCCTTGGGCGACCAGAGTGCCAGGGTGCCGATGGCATAGGTGAAGCGCGAGCCGGGCACGATCTCGCCTTCCTGCTCCAGTTTCGCCGGAGTGCTGTCGTCGGCGGAGAGGAAAACCTGGAACGGCGCGCCGTTCTTGATCTGCGTATAGAACTGGCCGGTGGCGCCGTAGGCGGCGACCAGCCTGTGCCCGGTGTCTTTCTCGAATTCCTTGGCGATGGCCTGGATCGGCGCGGTGAAGTTGGCCGCGACGGCGACCTGCACCTCGTCGGCGCTGGCGGCCAGGGATACGGCGCTGGCGAGGAGGGCGAGCAATAGCTGGGGCAGGCGGGTGGTCATGGAGTGCTCCTGTGGGGGGCGAACGAAGTTGGCGGACGGGGCTGGCGCAAGCTTAGGGGTTCGCTATGGCTTTTGGAATATAGCGCTACGCGGAAATTGATCCGGCGCAAGTCGCTCAGCCGGCCAGCGCGCGGAAACGCCGACGCGGCGCGGCCTCGCCGGGGAGTGCCAGGCAGCCGGCGCAGACCAGGCGGACGATGTTTTCCGCCGCCTGCCGGTAGTCGCTCGCGTCCAGCCCGGCCTGGCCGGTGAGGCGCGCCAGTTGCCAGCCGCCAAGGGCATAGGACTCGGTCATCGCCCACAGGTTGAGCAGCAGGTGGTACGGATCCAGCGGCGCCAGCAGGCCTTCGTCGATCCACTGGCGGATGCGCTCGGCGTTGCGTTCCGCCTGGGCGTCGAGGCGTTCCAGCAGCGCCGCCGGCATGCGCGGCGCGCCGCGCATGATCTCGCAGGAGAAGACCCTGGCCGCGTGCGGCCGCTCGGCGCCGATGCGCATCTTGTTGTCGACGTAGGCGCGTAGCGCCTCGGCGGGCGGCTGGTCACCGGCGAATGGCCGGGAGGCTTCCAGCAGAGGCTCGACGATGCTGTCCAGCACCGCCTCGTAGAGTTGCGCCTTGGAGCGGTAGTAATAGAGCACGTTGGCCTTCGCCACGCCGGCGCGCTCGGCGACGTCGCTGAGCCGGGCGGCGCTGAAGCCGCAGTCGGCGAAGACTTCGCAGGCGGCGTCGAGGATCAGTTGCAGGTTGCGTTGGCGGATCTTCTTCATCGGGACTGATACGGGGCAGGTTTCGTTGTTAATATTTTTATATAACGAATGCCTTGTGCGTGGATAGTCGTCGCCAGGCCGGCGACGCTTGATCGGATGCGCATTGCCAAGCCGTGGGGGCGCTGGTATCTGTATGCATGAACAGTACCAGGCTCCGCTTCCCGTGAATTTCCCAGCGCTTCCCGAACCCTTCTACTACCTGCACAACTTCCGCGCGGTACTCGCCTGGATCGGCGAACGCTATGCCGATCTGCTCGACGATCAGGAACGTGCCTTCATCGCCGCGTTCGCCGAATTGCCCGAGGCCAGCCAGGCCCTGCTGGTGCGCATGGTGATGCGCAAGGGCACGCTGTTCCGCGAAGGCAAGCTGGCCTATGCCGAGATCGGCGACACGCGCGCCGCCGTGCAACCGCTGTTGGCACTGGGCTGGGTGGACGCGCAGCCGGCCCTGGAACTGGCGCAACTGTTCGGCTTGCTGAAGAAGGATGAGTTGTCGCAGCTGTTCAGGGACCATCTCGGGCGCGCGAACCTGCGCAAGGATGCGCTGCTGGAACGGCTCCAGCCGTTGTTCCCCGAGGCGCGGCGGCTCGCCGAGTGGCAGGCCGACTTCGCCGAGCCGGTCTACGAGTTGCGCTGCATGGCGCTCTGCGACCGCTTGCGGTTGATGTATTTCGGCAATCTGTGGCAGGACTGGTCGGAGTTCGTCCTTGCCGACCTGGGCATCTATCGTTACGAAAGCGTCGAGTTTTCCGCCGATTCCCGCGGCTTTCGCCTGCGTGCCGACGTCGACGCCTATCTCCACCTGTTCGACTGCCGCCAGCGCTTCGACCTCGGCGAGCCGCTGGAGGAACTGCTCGCCGGCCTGCCGGGCGAACCCTACGCCAATCCCTGGCTGGAAGGGCGGCGGGTCAAGCTGCTGTTCCAGTTCGCCCAGCACTGCGAAAAGCAGCGGGATTTCGACCTGGCCCAGCGGCTCTATCGCCAATCCAGCCACCCCGGCGCGCGCCTGCGGGCGATTCGCAGCCTGGAACGTGGCGAGCGCTTCGCCGAAGCCCATGCATTGGCGCGGGAGGCCAGCTGTGCGCCGGAAAGCGACGCCGAACGCCAGGGCCTGGCCCGATTGCTGCCGCGCCTGCAAGGCAAGCTCGGCCTGCCGCGACAGGCGCGGGCGGCTCCGGAAATCGAACGCCTGGACCTGTGCCTGGCGTTCCCGAGCGAACCCTGTAGCGTCGAGTGGGCGGTCCGCGAGCACCTGGAAGAGCCCGGTTGCGCGGTGCACTACGTCGAGAACGGCCTGATCAATTCGCTGTTCGGGCTGCTCTGCTGGGAGGCGATCTTCGCCGCCATTCCCGGGGCGTTCTTCCATCCCTTCCACAGCGCGCCGGCGGACCTGCACAGCGCCGACTTCCGCCAGCGCCGCGCCGCCCTGTTCGAGGCCTGCCTGGGACGGCTGGAGGACGGCAGCTACCGCGACGCGATCCGCTGTCGCTACCGCGACAAGTTCGGCCTGCAGTCGCCCTTCGTCTACTGGGAGCTGCTTGGCGAGGAACTGCTCGAACAGGCGCTCGATTGCCTGCCGGCGGCCCACCTGCGCGCCTGGTTCGAACGCCTGCTGGAGGATATCCCGGGCAACCGCGCCGGCCTGCCGGACCTGATCCAGTTCTGGCCGGCGCAGCGTCGCTACCGGATGGTCGAGGTCAAGGGACCGGGCGACCGCCTGCAGGACAACCAGTTGCGCTGGCTGCAATTCTGCCGCGAGCGGGAGATGCCGGTGGCGGTCTGCTACGTGCGCTGGCATGTCGATGACTGAGCAGGGCGGCGAGGCGCTGTACCAGGTGGCGGTGCGCGCGCTTTGCGAGTTCAGCGCCAAGCGCGGCGACCTCGACCTGCGCTTCACCCCGTCGCCCAGCGCCCTGGAAGGCATCGCCGGACATACCCTGGTGACCTCCCGGCGCCCCGCTCACTACCAGCGCGAGGTGGCGCTGGACGGACGCTACCGTCACTTGCAGGTGCGCGGCCGGGCGGATGGCTACGACCCGCAGGCGAACTGCCTGGAGGAAATCAAGACCCACCGCGGCGACCTCGCCCTGCAACCGGCCAACCACCGGCACCTGCACTGGGCCCAGGCCAGGGTCTACGGCTGGCTGCTCTGCGCCGAACGGAAGCTGGAGGAAGTCGAACTGGCGCTGGTCTACCTGGAGGTCGGCAGCCAGAAGGAGACCCGCTTCGTCGAGCGGGTGCGGGCCGACGAGCTGCGGCTGTTCTTCGAGAGCCAGTGCCAGGCGTTTCTCGCCTGGGCCGAGCAGGAACTGGCGCACCGCCAGCGGCGCGACCGCGAACTGGCCGCGTTACGCTTTCCCCACGCCGAATTCCGCCACGGCCAGCGGCAACTGGCGGAGGCGGTGTACAAGGCCGCCTCCGCCGGTTGTTGCCTGATGGCCCAGGCGCCGACCGGGATCGGCAAGACTATCGGCACGCTGTTCCCGCAACTCAAGGCGATGCCCGGGCAGCGCCTGGACCGGCTGTTCTTCCTGGCCGCCAAGACCCCGGGCCGGGCCCTCGCGCTGCATGCCCTGCGCAGCCTGGAAGGGGAGACCGGCGGACTGCCGGTGCGGGTGCTGGAACTGGTGGCGCGGGACAAGGCCTGCGAGCACCCGGACAAGGCCTGCCACGGCGAATCCTGTCCCCTGGCCCAGGGCTTCTACGAACGCCTGCCGGCGGCCCGCGCCGCCGCCGTGGAGGCGCGCTGGCTGGACCAGGCGCGGTTGCGCGAGGTGGCGCTGGCGCACCGGGTCTGTCCCTACTACCTGGGCCAGGAACTGGCGCGCTGGTGCGACCTGGCGGTGGGCGACTACAACTACTACTTCGACCTCGGCGCCATGCTCCATGGCCTGGCCCAGGTCAACCAGTGGCGGGTGGCGGTACTGGTGGACGAGGCGCACAACCTGGTGGAGCGCGGCCGGCGGATGTATTCCGCCGAACTCGACCAGGGCGATTTCCTCGGTGTGCGCAAGACCGCCCCGGAGGCCCTGAGGAAACCGCTGGAGCGCATCCAGCGTGCCTGGAACGAACTGGGCAAGACCCAGGCGGACGACTACCAGGCCTACGACGAGCCTCCGCAGAAGCTGCTCCTGGCCTTGCAGAACGCGGTGGCGGCGATCAACGACCTGCTCGCCGAGCAACCGCAGGCGCTGGAGCCGGCGTTGCAGGAGTTCTACTTCGCGATCCTGCAGTTCGGCCGTCTCGCCGAGCTGTTCGGCGAGCATTCGCTGTTCGACATCGAGAAGCGCCCAGGCCGCAACGGCCGCAGCCTGGCCCGGCTGTGCCTGCGCAACGTGGTGCCGGCGGCGTTTCTCGCCGAGCGCTTCGCCGCCAGCCGCTCCACCGTGCTGTTCTCCGCTACCCTCGGGCCGCGCGACTATTACGCCGACCTGCTTGGCCTGCCGGCGGGCACGCCCTGGCTGGAAGTGGACTCGCCATTCAGCGCCGAGCAACTGGAGGTGCACATACAGCGTCGGGTTTCCACGCGCTATGCGCAGCGTCAGGCCTCCCTGGCGCCCATCGCGGCGATTCTCGGCGAGCAGTTTCGCCAGCGGCCGGGCAACTACCTGGCCTTCTTCAGCAGCTTCGATTACTTGCAGCAGACGCTGGACGTCTTCCGCCAGGCATACCCGTGGGTGCCGTGCTGGAGCCAGACGCGACGGATGGACGAGGCGGAGCGCCGGGCCTTCCTCGAACGCTTCGTCGCGGGCGGCGAGGGCATCGGCTTCGCCGTGCTCGGCGGTGCCTTCGGCGAAGGCATCGACCTGCCTGGAGAGCGCCTGATCGGCGCCTTCATCGCCACCCTCGGGTTGCCCCAGGTGAATCCGGTGAACGAGCAGATCCGCCTGCGCATGCAGCGCCTGTTCGGTGACGGCTACGACTACACCTACCTGTATCCGGGACTGCAGAAGGTGGTCCAGGCCGCCGGGAGGGTGATCCGCAGCCGCAGCGATCGCGGCGTGGTGCACCTGATCGACGACCGTTTCGCCCAGGCCAGGGTGCGCCGGTTGCTACCGGGCTGGTGGCAACTGCGTTGACCGGTGGCGATACGCCGGCAGGTGCTGCCGGACAGCCGGGCAGCCATGTATAATCGCGTCCCCACGATTTCCCCCGATCCGGATACGCCATGGCTTCCGCTCCCGACGCTCTTCCCCAGGCCCTTTCCTCCGACGACGCTCCGGCCCAGGCCGCGCCGAGCGACGCCAGCGCGTTGCTGAAGGCCGCCCTGGCGAAGAAGAACCAGGCCCAGCTCTATCCGCAGCGGAAGATCCACGACAAGGGCCAGCGTCCCGGCATGGCGCCGCGCGGTACCCGTCGTTCGATGGGCAAGCGCTGAGGCCTTTCCCGCGCCTGGCGTTTTGTGGGCCAGTTCCCGCCACGAAGGATCAAAGCGGGCAGCCTTAACAGTTTTGCCCTTTCGCGGCCGTAGGCCGCAGCCCCATCCCTTATGCTCGCCGCCCCTGGGCGAGCCGCGTCGATGCAGCGCGCCCGTTTGCCGGAATCCGCCTGCTGCATGTCGCGTCACCTTCCATCGTCTTTCGTTTCCCTGCGCAGCCTGGCCGGGCATGCGCCCGCTGTGCTTTGCGTGCTGCTGCTGGCGTTGCTCAGCGCCAGCCTGGCCAGCCAGACGCGCTCGCTGCGCCGCGAGCTGGCGGAATTGCCCGCCGCAGCGGCCCCGGCGCCGCCAGCCAACCCTTCAGCGGCCCCGCGCGCGGCGTTAGCCGGCTTGTTCGGTGGCGCTCCGTCGCCGCGCGGCGCGACGGCGGGCGAGCGTCTGCAATTACGCCTGCTGGCCTGCTTCCTGGCGCGTCGCGAGGACCGCTCGGCGGCGCTGATCGCGGTGGCCGGGCGCTCGCAGCGCTTCCTGCCGGGCGCCGAAGTGCGCCCCGGCACCGTGCTGCTGGCGGTTCATCGCGACCATGTGGTGCTGCGCGACCAGGGTTATGAAGAACGTCTGTATTTCCCCAAAGCCGAAGGGGCAGAAACCACCCATGCCACGTTGTAGTACCCGTTCCGCCCAGCGCCTGTCTCCGCTGTTCCTGGTCCTGTCGCTGGCCGTCCTCGGCCTGGCGCCGCCGGTCCATCCGGCACCTGCCGCGACTGCCGCCGCGCAAGAGGAAGAGCAGTGGACGATCAACATGAAGGATGCCGAGATCGGCGACTTCATCGAGCAGGTATCGAGCATCAGCGGCCAGACCTTCGTCGTCGATCCGCGGGTGAAGGGACGGGTCACGGTGGTATCCCAGGCGCGGCTCAGCCTGGCGGAGGTCTACCAACTGTTCCTTTCGGTGCTCGCCACCCATGGCTACGCGGTGCTGCCGCAGGGCGACCAGGCGCGTATCGTGCCGAACATGGAGGCACGCCAGGACGCCGCGCAGAAGACCGTCCGCGATGGGCCGGGCAGCCTGGAGACGCGGGTGGTCCAGGCGCAGCAGACCTCGGTGGCGGAACTGATCCCGATGATCCGGCCGCTGGTCCCGGCCCATGGCCATCTGGCCGCCGTGCCGTCGGCCAACGCGCTGATCGTCAGCGACCGCCGCGCCAACATCGAGCGCATCGAGGCGATCGTGCGCAGCCTCGACCGGGCCGGCGAACATGACTACAGCATCTACGACATGCGCCATGCCTGGGTCGCGGAAATCGCCGAGGTGCTCGATCGCAGCGTCACCCCGGCCGCCGGGAAGAGCGCCGCCACCGTCCAGGTCCTCGCCGACAGCCGCAGCAACCGCCTGGTCCTGCTCGGGCCGCCGCAGGCGCGAGCGCGCTTGCTGCGGCTGGCGCAGTCGCTCGACGTCCCCTCGTCGCGGTCGGCGAACAGCCGGGTGATCCGCCTGCGCCATGGCGACGCCAAGACCCTCGCCGCCACCCTCGGGGAGATCGGCGAATCGCTGCGCGGCGAGCGGGGCCAGGATGGACGGGGAAGCGGCAAGCGCGGCCTGCTGGTGCGCGCCGACGAATCGCTGAATGCCCTGGTGATCCTCGCCGACCCGGAGGATGTCGGTCTGCTCGAGGACATCGTCCGCCAGCTCGACGTGCCGCGTGCGCAACTGTTGGTGGAGGCGGCGATCGTCGAGCTGTCCGGCGAGATCGGCGACGCCCTCGGGGTGCAATGGGCGCTGCGTAGCGGGCATGTCGCCGGCGGCGCTGGCTTCGCCGACAGCGGGTTGTCCATCGGCACCCTGCTAGGCGCGTTGCAGGCCGGCAAGCCGCCGGCAGAGCTGCCCGACGGTGCGATAGTCGGCCTCGGCAGTCGCGATTTCGGCGCACTGGTCACCGCGCTGAGCCGCAATAGCCGCAGCAACCTGCTGTCGACGCCGAGCCTGCTGACCCTGGACAACCAGAAGGCGGAAATCCTGGTCGGCCAGAACGTGCCGTTCCAGACCGGCAGCTACACCACCAGCGCCAGCGGTTCGAGCAATCCGTTCACCACTGTCGAGCGCAAGGATATCGGGGTGACCCTCAAGGTCACGCCGCACATCGGCGAGGACCGCATGCTGCGCCTGGAGATCGAGCAGGAAATATCCTCCATCGCGCCAACCGCCACCTTGGCGGCGAAGGCGGTGGACCTGGTGACCAACAAGCGCTCGATCAAGAGCACCGTACTGGCCGACGACGGCCAGGTCATCGTCCTCGGCGGACTGATCCAGGACGACCTGCTGCGCAGCGATTCGCGGGTACCGCTGCTGGGCGACATCCCCGGCGTCGGCCGGCTGTTCCGCTCGTCCCGCGAGACCCGGGTGAAGCGCAACCTGATGGTCTTCCTGCGACCGAGCATCGTCCGCGATGCCGCCGGCCTGGAGCGCATCAGCCATGGCCGTTACCGTTCCATCCAGTTGCTGCGCGGTGCCGCCGGCGAACCGGTACGCCCGCTGTTCGAGGATGCCGGCGCCATCGACCTGCGTCCCGCCGCCCAGGTCGCACCGGCACCTATTGGCTCGCCGCGCAGCTATCCGGCTCCAGCCCCGGTGCTGATGGAGAAGCCGCGCCTGGCGGACCCGGCGTCCCTGGGCGACGGTCGCGGCGGCGAGGTGCTGGAGGTTCGCCAGGGCACGCACGCGCCGCAGCCGCCGTCACCCCAGCGCTACGCCGTGCGATTGGTCGAGGGCAGCAGCGAAGCCTTCATGCGCGCGCTGATCGAGCGGCATCCGGGCCTGTCGTTGCGTTTGCGCCGCGAACTGCGCGATGGCCAGGAGCTGTTCGCGGTGGAGCGGGGCGACTACCTCGACCCGGAGCAGGCACGCCGGGCCCTGGCGGAACTGCCCGAAAGCCTGCCGCGAGGGAAGGCGCGGGTGATTGCGCATACGCCGGGAAGCGCCCTGTGACGGACTTCGAATCCTTGCGTCGCGCTCCGTCCTCCGGATTGAGCGGCGCGCTGCGGCGGCCGCGCTCCGGCGCAGCGCCACTGCCAGATCTGGCAGTTGTCGCTGGCGGGGACGGAGGTTTTAGTAGCCGCACTTTTTTCCAGGGCCGGGCAGTGGGACCGCAATGCATGGACGACATCGAGACCAGAGTGAGGAAGCTGGTAGCCGCCCGGCTCGGCGTGGAGGAATGCGACATCCGGCTGGACAGCGATTTCCGTAACGACTTCGGTGCCGAGTCGCTCGAGGTGGTCGAACTGGTCATGGCCCTGGAAGCGGAGTTCGGCGTCGAGATCGCCGATGACGATGCGGAACGGATCGAGACCGTGCGCCAGGCCATCGACTATCTCGAGGAAGCCGTGCCGACCTGACTCCCCCTGGACCACCGGCCGATGCCGTGGTCATTCCCTGCGAAACGCTGTGCGCCACCTCCCGCCCGTGCCGGCGGCAAGGTGCGCGACGTCCCGCGCTTCGATTACGCCGGATCGTCCAGCCCGCCCCCGGGCCGATCCGGCTTTTTTTTGCCCGCCACCGCGGTAGCGAGGCAGCCGCCGTCGGTTGGATTTCCTGAATCTTCCGGCGCCTCGCCGGTCGACCGGACAGGGGCGTTGCGCCATTCGCGGTGCGCGCCCGCCATTCGTAACGGAGGTCGCCATGGCTACACGACGGAAAACCACACCCCAGGAAATCGACGACATTCAGGACCGCATGGGTTCGATACGCGAACTCGATTTCGACGAGCGCCGCCAGGCGCGCAAGTCACGGATCGGCGACGAGCGGCCCGAGGCCGAGGTGGAAGCCGAGTTTTCCCCGCGGCGGGTACGCGAGGCGGGCCACGCCGGCGGGCAGCCGGACGAGGACGACGGTTACCAGGATAACGTCGGCATGGACGATCTGGCGCCGGAGACCCTGATCGATGAAAGCGGTGCCCGCTCGCCGGCCGAGCGCGGTGGCGAATCGCCCGCGGACAAGCGCCTGAGGGTCGTGCATGGCAACGAGATCGGCGCTGGCCACGGCCTCGACGAAGCCGAGCTGGCACGTCGCGATCCGCTCGACGGCTCCTCCACCGAGGAACGCTGAGCGCGCGCAGACTGTATCGAAGTATTTCCGGCGCCTGGCGTTCTGTGATCGATTCGGCTCGGTTGTGGTGCGCTGCCGCACGCTTTACCGCCGGATGGAGCGGGGCACCGGATTTACTGCAAAAGCTGATAGTTGTCTTCCCGGGTGACGGCGTTGCACGGTCCTGCGGCGTGCAACCCGGCCTGGGCGAAATACCGGCGGAGCGGACCAGGCTATCCCGTCGGAGGCGATGTCGCCGGGCTGCTGGCTTTCAAGGTTTCCCTTCGATGACCAGGAGCTACCCATGCAGCACAAAAGATCCCGCGCCCTGGCGAGCCCGCGCTCGCCGTTCCTCTTCGCCCTGCTGGCGCTCGCCGTGGGCGGCACGGCCAACGCCCATGACGATGGCCTGCCGGCCTTCCGCTATTCGGCGGAGCTACTCGGCCAGTTGCAATTGCCCAGCGTGGCCCTGCCGCTGAATGACGAACTGTTCCTCTACGGTCGCGACGCCGAGGCGTTCGACCTCGAGGCCTACCTGGCCTTGAACGCGCCGGCGCTGCGCGACAAGAGCGAATACCTGGAGCACTGGAGCGGCTACTACAGCATCAACCCGAAAGTGTTGTTGACCCTGATGGTCATGCAGTCCGGGCCGTTGGGTGCGCCGGACGAGCGCGCCTTGGCGGCGCCGCTGGGGCGGCTGTCGGCGAAACGCGGCTTCGATGCCCAGGTACGCGACGTGTTGCAGCAGTTGTCGCGACGCTACTACGGTTTCGAGGAATATCAGTTGCGCCAGGCGGCTGCGCGCAAGGCCGTCGGCGAGGACGGCCTGAACGCGGCATCGGCCGCGCTGCTCGGTCTGTTGCGAGAGGGGGCGAAGGCCTCCGCCGTGCAAGGCGGCAATCCGCTCGGAGCCTACGCGCAGACCTTCCAGCGCCTGTTCGGCACCCCGGCCGCGGAACTCCTGCAGCCGCGCAACCGCGTGGCCCGGCAACTCCAGGCGAAGGCCGCGCTGGCGCCGCCATCCAACCTGATGCAATTGCCCTGGCGCCAGGGCTATTCCTGGCAGCCCAACGGAGCGCATTCGAACACCGGCTCGGGCTATCCGTACTCGTCCTTCGATGCGTCCTACGACTGGCCGCGCTGGGGCAGTGCGACCTACAGCGTGGTCGCCGCCCACGCCGGCACGGTACGGGTGTTGTCGCGCTGCCAGGTACGGGTGACCCACCCCAGCGGCTGGGCGACCAACTACTACCACATGGACCAGATCCAGGTGAGCAACGGCCAGCAGGTCAGCGCCGACACCAAGCTCGGCGTCTATGCCAGCAACATCAACACCGCGCTCTGCGAGGGTGGCAGCTCCACCGGACCGCACCTGCATTTCTCGCTGCTCTACAACGGCGCCTTCGTTTCCCTGCAGGGAGCCAGCTTCGGTCCGTACCGGATCAACGTCGGCACCAGCAACTACGACAACGACTGTCGCCGCTACTATTTCTACAACCAGAGCGCCGGCACCACCCATTGCGCTTTCCGCCCGTTGTACAACCCCGGCCTGGCGCTCTGAGTCGGCGCGGGGCCCGGCTCCAGCCGGGCTCCGCGCGAGGTCCCGCCGCGAGCGAAACGGCGCTGAATACCTGGCGCGTCGCTGCCGCCTCGCCCGGCGCCAGGCTGACCGCGTGGGCCGGCATGCTCAGCCGCGCCGTGGCAGCAGGGCGTAGGCGTCGCGAACCACATCCTTGCCGTAGTGGCGCTCCAGGCGGCGGACGACGAAGTGACCGCGCGCCATGGCCTGGAAATGGTTCATGAACACCGTGTTGATCGCCGCGCCGCCGAGGGCGCCGACGATGGGCACGATCTGCGCCGCGAGCTTTTCCGAATACTGCACGCCCAGGCGCTCGGCGACCTTGCGCACCAGGGCCAGGAGCATGGGCGCGGCCTTCTTGCTGCCGGCGTCCTTGCCGAGGAAGTCGGCGGCCGCCTTGACCTGCTGGGCCAGCGCCGTACGCACCGCGTAGTAGCCGGACTCCGACGCGTCGTCCGAGGCGGATTTGCCGCCGAGGGCGAAGACTTCGATACAGGCCATCAGGGTGTCCATGT
Organism: Pseudomonas sp. HMSC057H01; assembly: GCF_001836405.1. Lineage (NCBI taxonomy): Bacteria > Pseudomonadati > Pseudomonadota > Gammaproteobacteria > Pseudomonadales > Pseudomonadaceae > Pseudomonas > Pseudomonas sp. HMSC057H01. Next base: position 20,227 of record NZ_KV828522.1, read on the forward strand.
CCCTGATCGACTCGCCCTCGCTGCGCGCGATGTCGGCGATGGAACGGAAGATGATGCCGGTGGTGACCGGCACCTCGACCAGCATCGCCAGCGGCCCGAAGAAGCCGCCGACGCCACCGGAAACGGCGGCGCCGAGGGTATGCAGGCGGTTCGCCGGTTGACCGCTGGCGTTTTCCTGGAGAGTGGCGGTGGCCGAGCGGGCGACTTTCAGCAGCGCTCCCTCGATCACCGAACCGAGCTTCTCGTTGACCTTCCGCGGCAGCTTCTTCAGGCCGTATTCGATCGGCGTGCCCAGCAGGCTGGTGAGTTGCGCGGTGAGTCCAGGGTTCTCCAGCAGGTTCTTGGCGGCCTGGAGTTGCTTGAGATCGGCGGGGGAAAGGCTCATGGAAGGTCCGGCTGACGGTGGTCGGTCAACCTAACCACTGTCCGCCGGCGTTGTCCACGCTCAATAGTCGCCGCGCTTGCGGAAGGCCCAGCGGCCGGCGAGGAAGGTGAAGCTGGCGACCAGCACGAGCATGATCCAGAAGCCTTCAGGATCGTCGGCGAAGGGAATCCCGCCGACGTTCATGCCGAAGAAGCCGGCGACGATGTTGATCGGCAGGGCCAGCACCGTGACCATGGTCAGGGTGAAGAGGATGCGGTTGTTCTGTTCGTTGAGCTTGGCCGCGATCTCTTCCTGCAGCAGCTTGATCCGTTCGCCCAGGGCGGTCAGGTCGCTGATCACCAGGGAGAACTCCTCAGTGGCTTCGCGCAGCTCCCGCAGATCGGCATCCTGTAGCCATTCCGGGGGTCGGTTGAGCAGGCGCAGCAGCGAACCGGGCTCCAGCGCCAGCAGGCGTTGCAGGCGTACCAGCACGCGTCGCATGGCGCCGAGGTCGGCGCGGTTGGCGGAGAGGCGCAGGGCCAGTAGCTGGTCCTCGATGCGGTCCACTGCGACGCTGGTTTCGCGGACGATCTGGGTCAGCACGTCGCCCTGGTCGCGCAACAGGTGGATCAGCAACTGCAGGGGCGAACGGAAAGGTTCGCCGTGCTTCACCGAAGAGCGCAGCTTGTCCACCGAGCGCAGCGGTTGCGCTCGTGCACTGACCAGCAGCCGGCCACGGGCGCAGACCCACAGGGTGGCGACGTCCGAAGAGACCAGGCCGAAGTTGAAGACCACGTCGTTGACCACTGCCAGCAGCGCCGAGTCGACGTGTTCGATGCGCGTCGAGCGCGACCCCTCGCGCAGGCTTTCGAAGAAATAATCCGGCAGTTCCAGATGCTTCTTCATCCAGCGCTCGCAGGCGGCATGGGCGAGGTTCAGGTGCAGCCAGAGGAACTCGTCCGGCGCCTCCTCGCGAGCCTGCCGCAGGCAGGCGAGGGCGGTAGCCGAGTCGATTTCCCGCCCCGCTTCGCCGGGGCGGAAACGGAAACCGTAGATCAGGCCGAACAGGTCGGCGTCCTGGGGCGGGGAGATACCGTGATGCATGGTCGCTCGCGGGAGAGGATCGGTTGGATAACTTGGCATCGTGACGATGACGCTTTGATTGCAGGACGATGAAGGCCGCTTCGCGGGATGCCCGGCGATGCTTTCCGTTGGAACTGTCGGGGGCGTCTTGCCGTCGCCTCGCGCCGACGAACTACGAGGTGCCGGGAAGTGCTATTTCATTTCTCCCGGTTTTTATGAAATACGCATCGTAGAGTTCTGATATTTGCCCGCTGGGTTATTTAGTCGATTTGCCGTGCCAGGTGATGGGGGTTGTTTATAAAGTATTATAACTTTTTGATTATATATTGTTTATCAATTAGATAGGCGTGTGATGGCTAAATGGCTGCATGTTTTCCAGGGGTTATCTAAATTGAATTTTTCATGGGGGTTTTCTTAGTCGTTATATATAAAGTCAGACTCGCCTTTTATTTAAAAGCTGCTATTTCTGGATTACATGGTGCGGCCGTTCGGTCGCTGCTTGACAAGAGGAATGTCGGAAATGTCGATCCAGGCGAAAGTTACCCCTATCGATCAGAGTATTTCTTCTGCGGCTGCCGTCGAGGTTCCGGAAAACGGGATACTCAAACTCTCCCAGAGCAGTAATATCGCGCTCGATGTCGCACCGGAGTCGGTGGCGGGATACTCGAAGAGCGGTTCGGACCTGATCGTCCAGCTGAAGACCGGGGAAAGCGTACGCATCGCCAACTTCTATGCGGAAGGCCAGCCTTCCAGCCAGCTGTTCCTGGCCGACAAGGACAAGCTGGTGGCGGTAGACCTGCCGCCGGTCGCCGCCGACGGGCCGCTGATGGCCGGCTACATCCCGCAGGAAAGCCTGGCCGGTTTCGAGTCGCTGACCGGCGCCGGTGTGCTCGGTGGCATGAGCGCAGGGACTGCGCTGCTGGTCGGTGCGGCGGCCATCGGCGCCGGGGTGGCGATTTCCAACAGCAGCGGCGGCGGTGGCGGCGGCGGTTCTTCGGTGCCCCCGGACACCACTCCGCCGAAGGCGGCCAGCGGCCTGAAGATAGCGCCTGACGGCAGCAGCATCAGCGGCCAGGCCGAGGCCGGCGCGAGCGTCGGCATCGATACCAATGGCGACGGCAAGCCGGACCTCACCGTGATCGCCGATGCCAACGGCAATTTCACCGCTCCGCTGAACCCGCCGCTGACAAATGGCCAGACGGTCACCGTGGTGGTCACCGACCCGGCTGGCAACGCCAGCCCGCCGGCCCAGGTCACCGCTCCGGACACTACCGCCCCGGCGCCGGCTACCGACGTGCAGGTGGCGCCGGACGGCAGCAGCGTCACCGGCAAGGCCGAACCCGGCTCGACGGTGGGCGTCGATACCGACGGCGACGGCCAGCCGGACACCACCGTGGTGGTCGGCCCCGGCGGCAGCTTCGAGGTTCCGCTGAACCCGCCGCTGACCAATGGCGAGACGG
>NZ_KV828522.1:23233-23524 GCF_001836405.1 Pseudomonas sp. HMSC057H01
GCGACGGCCAGCCGGACACCACCGTGGTGGTCGGTCCCGACGGCAACTTCGAGGTCCCGCTGAACCCGCCGCTGACCAATGGCGAGACGGTGACGGTGATCGTTACCGACCCGGCCGGCAACAACAGCACCCCGGTGACCGTCGAGGCGCCGGACACCACCGCCCCGGCGCCGGCCACCGACGTGCAGGTGGCGCCGGACGGCAGCAGCGTCACCGGCAACGCAGAGCCGGGCGCCACCGTCGGTGTCGACACCGATGGCGACGGCCAGCCGGACACCACCGTGGTGGTCG
>NZ_KV828522.1:23624-24513 GCF_001836405.1 Pseudomonas sp. HMSC057H01
GTGACGGTGATCGTTACCGACCCGGCCGGCAACAGCAGCACCCCGGTCACCGCCGAAGCCCCCGACTTCCCCGACGCGCCCCAGGTCAATGCCAGCAACGGCAGCGTCCTCAGTGGTACGGCGGAAGCGGGTGTGACCATCGTGATCACCGACGGCAACGGCAATCCGATCGGCCAGACCAGCGCCGATGCCAACGGCAACTGGAGCTTCACCCCCGGTAGCCAACTGCCGGATGGCACCGTGGTCAATGTGGTGGCCAGGGACGCCGCCGGCAACAGCAGCCCGGCGACCTCCATCACCGTCGACGGCGTGGCGCCGAGCGCGCCGGTGGTCGAGCCGAGCAACGGCAGCGAACTCAGCGGGACTGCCGAACCGGGCAGCAGCGTGACCCTGACCGACGGCAATGGCAATCCGATCGGCCAGACCACCGCCGATGCCAACGGCAACTGGTCTTTCACGCCGTCCACCCCGTTGCCGGACGGTACCGTGGTCAACGTGGTGGCCAGGGATGCCGCCGGCAACAGCAGTCCGCCGGCCAGCGTTACCGTGGATGCCGTCGCGCCGGCCACGCCCACCGTCGATCCGAGCAACGGTACGACCCTCAGCGGCACCGCCGAGCCGGGCAGTAGCGTGACCCTGACCGACGGCAACGGTAACCCGATAGGGCAGGTCACCGCCGACGGCAGCGGCAACTGGACCTTCACCCCGAGCACACCGTTGCCCAACGGCACGGTGGTCAACGCCACGGCTACCGACCCGTCCGGCAACGCCAGTTCGCCGGCCAGCGTCACCGTGGACGCCGTGGCACCGGCCACGCCAGTGGTCAACCCGAGCAACGGCAGCACGCTCAGCGGTACCGCCGAGCCGGGCGCTACCGTGACCCTGACCG
>NZ_KV828522.1:24613-25324 GCF_001836405.1 Pseudomonas sp. HMSC057H01
TCACCGCCGACGGCAGCGGCAACTGGAGCTTCACTCCGACCACGCCGTTGCCCAACGGCACCGTGGTCAACGCCACGGCCACCGACGCCTCCGGCAACACCAGTGCGGGCAGCAGTGTCACCGTGGACTCGGTAGCCCCGGCCACGCCAGTGATCAACCCCAGCAACGGCACGACGCTCAGCGGCACCGCCGAGCCGGGCAGCAGCGTGACTCTGACCGATGGCAACGGCAACCCGATCGGGCAGGTCACCGCCGATGGCAGCGGCAACTGGAGCTTCACCCCGTCCACGCCGCTGGCGGATGGAACCGTGGTCAACGCCACGGCCACCGATCCGGCGGGCAACACCAGCGGCCAGGGCAGCACCACCGTCGATGGCGTGGCGCCGGCCACGCCGACCGTCAACCTGAGCAACGGCAGCAGCCTCAGCGGCACTGCGGAACCGGGCAGCACGGTGATTCTCACCGACGGCAACGGCAATCCGATCGCCGAGGTCACTGCCGACGGCAGCGGCAACTGGACCTACACCCCGTCCACGCCGATCGCCAACGGCACCGTGGTCAACGTGGTGGCCCAGGACGCCGCCGGCAATAGCAGCCCGGGCGCCAGCGTCACCGTGGACTCGCAGGCCCCGGCGGCTCCGGTGCTCAACCCGAGCAACGGCAGCACGCTCAGCGGCACCGCCGAGCCGGGCGCTACCGTGACCCTGACCG
>NZ_KV828522.1:25424-25703 GCF_001836405.1 Pseudomonas sp. HMSC057H01
TGGACTCGGTGGCGCCGGCCGCGCCGGTGGTCAATCCGAGCAACGGCGCGGAGATCAGCGGCACCGCCGAACCGGGCGCCACGGTGACCCTGACCGATGGCAGCGGCAATCCGATCGGGCAGGTCACCGCCGACGGCAGCGGCAACTGGAGCTTCACACCGGGCACGCCGCTGGCCAACGGCACCGTGGTCAACGCCACGGCCAGCGACCCGACCGGCAATACCAGCGCTCCGGCCAGCACCACCGTGGACTCGGTGGCGCCGGCCGCGCCGGTGGTCA
>NZ_KV828522.1:25803-26997 GCF_001836405.1 Pseudomonas sp. HMSC057H01
GGACCTACACCCCGTCCACGCCGATCGCCAACGGTACTGTGGTCAACGTGGTGGCCCAGGACGCCGCCGGTAACAGCAGCCCGCCGGCGACGGTGACCGTCGATTCCAGCGCGCCGCCGGCGCCGGTGATCAACCCGAGCAACGGCGTCGTCATCAGCGGCACCGCCGAGGCCGGTGCCACCGTGACCCTCACCGATGCCGGCGGCAACCCGATAGGGCAGGTCACCGCCGACGGCAGCGGCAACTGGAGCTTCACGCCGGGCACGCCGCTGGCCAACGGCACGGTGATCGTCGCCACGGCCACCGACCCGACCGGCAATACCGGCCCGCAGGCCGCCACCACGGTGGACTCGGTGGCGCCGGCCGCGCCGGTGGTCAACCCGAGCAACGGCACGACCATCAGCGGCACCGCGGAGGCCGGGGCCAAGGTGATCCTCACCGATGGCAGCGGCAACCCGATCGGCGAAACCACCGCCGACGGCAGCGGCAACTGGACCTTCACGCCCGCCACGCCGCTGGCCAACGGCACGGTGGTCAACGCCGTGGCCCAGGACCCTGCGGGCAATACCGGCCCGCAGGGCAGCACTACCGTGGACGCGGTGGCGCCGAACACGCCTGTGGTCAATCCGAGCAACGGCAACCTGCTCAACGGTACCGCCGAGCCGGGCAGCACCGTGACCTTGACCGACGGCAACGGCAACCCGATCGGCCAGACCACCGCCGATGGCAGCGGCAACTGGAGCTTCACGCCCGGCTCGCAACTACCCAACGGCACCGTGGTCAACGTGACCGCGAGCGACGCCGCCGGCAATACCAGCGCTCCCGCTACCACGACGGTGGATTCCTCGCTGCCGTCGATCCCGCAGGTGGATCCGAGCAACGGTTCGGTGATCAGCGGCACCGCGGACGCCGGCAACACCATCATCATCACCGATGGCAACGGCAACCCGATTGGCCAGGTCACCGCCGACGGCAGCGGCAACTGGTCCTTCACTCCAGGCATCCCGCTGCCGGATGGCACGGTGGTCAACGTGGTGGCGCGCAGCCCAAGCAATGTCGACAGTGCGCCGGCGGTGATCACGGTGGATGGCGTGGCCCCGGCGGCGCCGGTGATCGATCCGAGCAACGGCACCGAGATAAGCGGTACCGCGGAAGCTGGCGCGACGGTGATCCTCACCGATGGCGGCGGCAACC
>NZ_KV828522.1:27097-27384 GCF_001836405.1 Pseudomonas sp. HMSC057H01
GGACCCGGCCGGCAACACCAGCGGTCCGGCCAGCGTCACCGTCGATGCCATCGCCCCGCCGGCGCCGGTGATTGATCCGAGCAACGGAGTCGTCATCAGCGGTACGGCGGAAGCCGGGGCCACGGTGATCCTCACCGACGGCAACGGCAACCCGATCGGCCAGGTCACCGCCGATGGCAGCGGCAACTGGAGCTTCACGCCCGGCACGCCGCTGTCCAATGGCACGGTTGTCAATGCGGTGGCCCAGGACGCTGCCGGCAACACCAGCGGCCCGGCCAGCACCACGG
>NZ_KV828522.1:27484-27788 GCF_001836405.1 Pseudomonas sp. HMSC057H01
GCAACGGCAACCCGATCGGCCAGGTCACCGCCGACGGCAGCGGCAACTGGGCCTTCACGCCCGCTACGCCGTTGGCCAATGGCACGGTGATCAATGCGCTGGCCCAGGACGCCGCCGGCAACAACAGCAGTCCCACCAGCGCCACCGTCGACTCGCTGGCGCCAGCAGCCCCGGTGATCGATCCGAGCAACGGTAGCGTGATCGCCGGTACCGCCGAGGCTGGTGCCACGGTGATCCTCACCGACGGCAACGGCAACCCGATCGGCCAGGTCACCGCCGATGGCAGCGGCAACTGGAGCTTCAC
>NZ_KV828523.1:0-28818 GCF_001836405.1 Pseudomonas sp. HMSC057H01
CACCGACAACCACCTGATGCTGATCAGCCTGGTGAAGCAGGGGCTGACCGGCAAGGCCGCCGACGCGGCGCTCGGAGCGGCGCACATCACGGTGAACAAGAACGCCGTGCCGAACGATCCACAGAGCCCGTTCGTCACCTCCGGCATCCGCATCGGCACCCCAGCGGTGACCACTCGCGGTTTCCGCGAGGGCGAGTGCCGCGAACTGGCTGGCTGGATCTGCGACATCCTCGACGATATCGACAATCCCGAGGTCGGCGAACGGGTCAGGGGCCAGGTCGGCGAATTCTGCCGGCACTTCCCGGTCTACGCTGATTGAACAGGAACGCCGCCGTGGTGGCGGCCAATCCGCAAGCGGAGACGAGCATGTCCCTGAGTGTCTTCGATCTGTTCAAGATCGGCATCGGGCCGTCCAGCTCCCACACCGTGGGGCCGATGCGTGCCGCTGCGCGCTTCGCCGAGGGGCTGAGGCGCGAGGGGTTGCTGGAGGCCACTGCCAGCGTCAAGGTCGAGCTGTACGGCTCGCTCGGCGCCACCGGCAAGGGCCACGGCAGCGACAAGGCGGTACTGCTCGGCCTGGAGGGCGAGCAGCCGGACACGGTGGATACCGCCGCGATTCCCGCCCGGCTCGATGCCATCCGTTCCAGCGGCGAGCTGCGCCTGCTCGGCGAGCGGCCGATCCGCTTCGTCGAGAAGGAACACCTGGCGCTGATCCGCAAGCCGCTGGCCTACCATCCCAACGGCATGATCTTCCGTGCCTTCGACGCCGCCGGCCTGCAGGTCCGCAGCCGCGAGTACTACTCGGTGGGCGGCGGTTTCGTGGTCGACGATGAGGCCGCCGGCCTCGACCGCATCGTCGAGGACCGCACGCCGCTGGTGTTCCCCTTCAAGACCGCGCGGCAACTGCTCGACCATTGCGTCCGCGAAGGCCTGTCGATCAGCCAGTTGATGGCCGAGAACGAGAAGGCCTGGCGCCCCGCCGAGGAAACCCGCGCCGGCCTGCTGCGTATCTGGCAGGTGATGCAGGATTGCGTCGAGGCCGGCTGCCGCAACGAGGGCATCATGCCCGGCGGACTGAAGGTCAGGCGCCGCGCGGCGGCGCTCCACCGCCAGTTGTGCCAGCGGCCGGAGGCCGGCCTGCGCGATGCTCTCAGCGTGCTCGACTGGGTCAACCTCTACGCCCTGGCGGTGAACGAGGAGAACGCCAGCGGCGGCCGCGTGGTGACCGCGCCGACCAACGGCGCGGCGGGGATCATTCCGGCGGTGCTGCATTACTACGCGCGCTTCATCCCCGGGGCCGACGACGACGGCGTGGTGCGCTTCCTGCTCACCGCCGCGGCGATCGGCATCCTCTACAAGGAAAACGCCTCGATCTCCGGCGCCGAGGTCGGTTGCCAGGGCGAGGTTGGGGTGGCCTGCTCGATGGCCGCCGGGGCGCTCTGCGAAGTGCTCGGCGGTAGCGTGCAGCAGGTCGAGAACGCCGCCGAGATCGGCATGGAGCACAACCTCGGGCTGACCTGCGACCCGGTCGGCGGGCTGGTCCAGGTGCCCTGCATCGAACGCAACGCGATGGCTTCGGTGAAGGCGATCAACGCGGCGCGCATGGCCCTGCGCGGCGACGGCCAGCACTTCATCTCTCTCGACAAGGTCATCCGCACCATGCGCCAGACCGGCGCCGACATGAAAAGCAAATATAAGGAAACCGCGCGCGGCGGCCTCGCCGTGAACATCATCGAATGCTGAACCGCGCCGCTGCGCCGGCGCTTCTTTTTTCTTTCCCGACAATCGATCGCGGCTCTCCGGCAGACAGGAGGCCGGGATGCCATGGAGTGAAACATGACCGCAGAAACCCTCGCCAAGACGCCCCTGCACGCCCTGCACCTGGAACTGGGGGCGAAGATGGTGCCCTTCGCCGGCTACGACATGCCGGTGCAGTACCCGGCCGGGGTGCTCAAGGAGCACCTGCACACCCGCGAGCAGGCCGGTCTGTTCGATGTCTCGCACATGGGCCAGATCCGCCTGGTGGGCGCCGATGCGGCGCTGGCCCTGGAAAGCCTGGTGCCGGTGGACATCCTCGACCTGCCGGTGGGCCAGCAGCGCTACGCGTTGTTCACCGACGAGCAGGGCGGGATCCTCGACGACCTGATGGTGGCCAACCTCGGCGATTGCCTGCTGCTGGTGGTCAACGCCGCCTGCAAGCACCAGGACCTGGCGCACCTGCGTCGTCACCTGGAGGGCCGTTGCAGCGTCGAGCCGCTGTTCGAGGAGCGTGCCTTGCTCGCCCTCCAGGGACCGGCGGCGGTGCGGGTGCTGGAGCGCCTGGCGCCGCAGGTGGCGCAAATGACCTTCATGCAGTTCGCCCGTGTCGAGCTGCTCGGCCAGGACTGCTACGTCAGCCGCTCCGGCTATACCGGTGAAGACGGCTACGAGATCTCCGTGCCCGCCGCCCATGCCGAGGCCCTGGCGCGGCGCCTGCTGGCCGAGCCGGAAGTGGCGCCGATCGGCCTCGGCGCGCGCGACTCGCTGCGCCTGGAAGCCGGCCTGTGCCTCTACGGCCACGACATGGACAGCGCCACCACGCCGGTCGAAGCCAGCCTCGGCTGGGCCATTTCCAAGGCGCGTCGCGCCGATGGCGTGCGCGCCGGCGGCTTCCCCGGCGCCGAGCGGATCTTTGCCCAGCAGGCGCAGGGCGTTGCCAGCAAGCGCGTCGGTTTCCTGCCGCAGGGGCGGATGCCGGTGCGCGAGGGCGCCGAGATCGTCGATGCCCAGGGCCGGGCGATCGGCAAGGTCAGCAGCGGCGGTTTCGGTCCGAGCCTCAACGCGCCGTTGGCCATGGGCTACGTGCCGAACGAACTGGCCGGCCTGGGCAGCGAGGTGACGGCGATGGTGCGCGGCAAGCCGGTGACCCTGGTGGTCAGCAAGATGCCCTTCGTGGCGCAGCGCTACTACCGCGGTTGAGCCCCTGGCCCTCTCTCGCTTCGGCGGGAGAGGGCGGCGACCGGCCTCACGGGTGTTTCGGCCGCTGCCGTTGCAGGCCGAGCTTCTTGGCTCGGTGGAATACCGCCGCGCGGGTCTTGCCGGTCTGCTGCGCGCACCATAGCGAACCGCGCTGCTGGTAGTGCTGGCGCAGCAGGTCTTCCTCGGACTTGCTCCAGATCGCATTGTTGCGGTCGCGCTGGCTGTGCGGGGAAAGCTCCTCGGCCTTGCTGGCGACACTCTGGTAGCTGCGGCCGAGCATGTAGGCGCACCAGGCCAGGCTGCGCTTGCTGCCGTGGCGGCGGATGAACTCGACCTCTTCGCTGGACCAGGCGGCCGGTGCTTTCGGCGGCGCCTTGCGGTCCAGCGAGCGGGCGAGGGCGGCGCGGGCGCGCGCCACCGCCTGGTCGCCGGGATTGTTGCGGCGGGTCACGCCGAGGGCGCGGCGCCAGCGTCCCACCAGGCTCGGACTGAAACCCCACCAGAACTGCACCGACTCGGCGCATTCGGTACGTACCGCGCGCAGCAGGTCGCCGCAGAGAATCGGCGAAGGGCGGCCGCTGCGCTTGCGCGTCGGCCAGCGGAACAGGCCGTCGGTGAAGCCGCCGACTTCCACGGCGCCTTCCAGTTCGTCGACCAGCCAGTCACCGGGGATCACCAGTGGGCTGGTGTAGGGCGCGCCGAGCAGCAGGTGGTTGATGGTAGCGACAGAGGTAGGGGTGTCTGCAGTCATGGGACGATCCTTGCTGATACCGGGCCAGCTGGGCTGGCCATATCCCTGAGAGCGGCGTCGCTGCGGCGTGGCGGGCGACGGCGCGTTCGCTTCCCGTGGTTCGGGCGGTCTTCCGGCGGAGGGCGACTGCCTGTCGCGCCTCCTTGGGAATGGGCTAGAGGCCGTGCTCATGGACGGGCTCCACGATAGATGCGCCAGGCCAGCCGGCCGGGACGGGCGGCGATCGCCGCGTCCACCTCGATGCGCGGCAGGTCCAGCGGGTCGCAACGGGTATCCACCAGGCCATTGCGCGCGCCGAAGGCGAAGCGGTAGCCAAGCCGGCCGAGGGCGGCGCGCAGGCCGGGTTGCGCAGGCGTCGCGGCGGGCGTGGCGCGAGCTTGGCAGAACACCGGCAGAGGGGCGGCGCAATGCTGCTGGAGCTGGCGGTGGGCGCGGCCGAGACAGTCCTCGGCGCAAAGGCCTGTCGCTGGGTGCGGGTCCTGGCCGTGCAGGCCGAAGCGAACCAGGCCGCTGTTTTCTAGGCGGCGGACCCGTTCCCAATCGCCCGCGCCGTACGCCGCGGGGGCCGTGCAGGCCGCGCGCAAGGCCTGCTGCGAAGCCGGGTCGAGGCGTTCCAGCTTGCGCAGGAGGAGGTCGAGGCTACGGCTGCGACGCTGGTCGTCGCCGGTGCGTTCGAGCACCCGCATGAGCGCAGCGCCGCCGTAACGCTCCAGCAGTTCCAGCAATGGCTCGGCGGTAGCCGCATCGGCCTGCCAGAGGGTGTCGGCGACCGCTTCGCGCCAACTGCGCGGGTCGCCGCCGATGAAGGCGCTCGCTGGCATTTCGTAGCGCTCCAGCAGCGGGTAGACCAGCTCGGCCAGTTCCGCAGGGTTGCCGTCGACGCTCAGGGCGATCCGCAAGCAGGCTGGAGCGGGGCTCTCGAGCAGGTGTTCCAGGGGCACGCAGAGGAAGTGCCGCTGTAGCCACAGCAGCAGGGTCTCCAGGCCCTGGCGGTCGAGGCAGCGCCCTTGCCGGTGCGGCAGGGCCGCGCGCCGGCGATCCGCGACTACCCGTCCCAGGCGCAGCACGATGCCGTTCTGGCGCAGCCGGCGCTGGCCCACGGAGGAGTTCAGGAACGTCATCCCGATCAGGCTTCGCATGGCATCCCCCGGCTCATCGACGATCCGTCACCGGCGATGGTTCCGCGTGCGCGGCAGGGCTTTCGCCAGCCTGTCCGGACGCTGCGCCGTGAACTCCGGCCCCGGCGGTCGATTCGGTCATGGGCGAGCCTCCTGGGTAATCCGCACAAACGTTTGCTGCGGCCACGCCAACGCGTGGCTCGAACCGGGGCTTGGCGGGGACCCGGCGGGTGTTCGGTAAGGACTGCATGGCACCGGATAACGCTGCAAAGGATCGATGTGATTCTTTTTTGACGCTACCACAGTCGATAGTCGAATTATTGACGCTTTGCCGCTGTTATAAAACCGTCAGGCTATGCGAAAAGTCCTGCTGGCTACGCGTGGAGGCCCGGAGCGGCGTGCCTTTGAGGGGGAAGCGGGGGAGCCGGCAGGCCTATGCGGATTGGTTATAAGAAATCCGTTTCGAATGAAAATTGCCGACGAATGGTCGTTTGCGCGGATCTCCGGTGGTTTTTCCCGGCTGCTTAGAACCTTTCGGTTGGATGGGGGCTTGCCAAGTGGGTTGCCCCCAGTCTTTCGTCTTCCAGTCAAGAGCCTGGGGATGCAGACTGTTTTTCAAATCATGACAACTTCTTAACGCGCATTGTTATAAAGTTGCGGACGTTTGCGCCGGCCTGGCCGGCACCTTCGAGTTTTGCCTGGAGTGAAGATGAGAGTCGACCTGGACGCCGAGGGCGTCGCCGCCGAATCGCTGCCGCGTTTCCAGCAGGCGCCCCGGCAGTTGCGCCAGTTGTGGCGATGGGCAGCGGCCAGCGTCGCATTGGCCGCCGCCTGCGCTGTGCTGGGGTTCTTCATCGGCCTGTTCGCCGCCGACTCGCTCTGGCCGCCGCTGCTGTACAACCTCGGCGCGGCCTGGCTGGTTCTGTTCGCCGGTCTGCACGCGGCCTACCGGGTCGCGGCCTGGCGTTGCGTGGTCCTCGGCGCGGAGGCCAGCGCGCGGCCTGCCTGGCTGCGCTGGCAGCGGGGCGAACCCGACGCCGCTGCCGACAGCGCCTATGAACGGCTGCTGGAGCGCCTGGGCCAGGCCATCGCCCACGGCCTGGCCCAGCTCGGGCACGCTGCGCTGTGGCTGGCGGCGAGCGCGGCGCTGGCGTTGTGCCTGGTAGCCGCCGGCTGGCGTCTCGACCTGCCGTCGGCCAGTTCCGGGCAAGCGGCCGACCTCGCCATCGGGATCTGCCTGCTGCTGGCCTTCGCGGTGCTGGTGCTGGAACGTCGCTTCGCCAGCCAAGGGCCGGCGCAGTGGCCGGAAGCCCCGGCCCTCGGGCAACTGGCGCGGGCGCTGATCGGTACCCTGGTGCTGGCCGCCCTCTGTCTGTTCCTGGCTCGCCAGGGACACCCCTGGGCCCCGCGCCTGGCGGTACTGCTCGGCCTGTTGCCGGCGGCGCTGGCGCTGGAGTTGCTGGGCAGGGCGATCCTGGCGATGTTCGCGCCGCAGCGTGCCGGCCTCGAACCGCGCCTGGTCGCCACCAGCCTGCTGGCCGACCTGTTGCGCTGGCCGCCGCGTCCCCTGCAGCGTCTGCAGCATGAGTTGCACCAGCGCTTCGGCATCGACCTGCGCCAGGTCTGGGCCTTCGGTTTCATGCGGCGGGCGTTCCTGCCGGTGCTGGCGGTGGTGTCGCTGAGCGGCTGGCTGCTCAGCGGCGTACGCGAGATCGGCATGGATGCACGGGGCGTCTACGAGCGCTTCGGCAAGCCGGTCGCGGTGCTCGGCCCCGGCCTGCACCTGGGGCTGCCCTGGCCGCTGGGGCGGGTGTTGGCGGTGGAGAACGGGGTGGTCCACGAGTTGGCCACCAGCGTCGCCGCCGGCGACGGCGGAGCCGAGCCGCTCGCGCCCGCCGAAGGTCCGGCCCCGGATAGCGCCAACCGCTTGTGGGACGCCTCCCACGTCAGCGAGAAATCGCAGGTCATCGCCAGCCTGGCCGACCGCCGGCAGAGCTTCCAGATCGTCAACATGGACGTGCGCATCGTCTACCGCATCGCTCTCGACGACGCGGCAGCGCTGGCGGCGACCTACCGCAGCGCCGACGTGCCGACGCTGGTGCGCAGCACCGCCAGCCGCGTACTGGTGCATGCCTTCGCCTCGCGGACCCTCGACGAGGTCCTCGGCGAGCAGCGCGCGGGCCTGGCCGAGCAGATCGGCCAGGCCGTGCAGGCCGATCTCGACCGCCTCGGCAGCGGCGTCGAGGTACTGGGCGCGGCGGTCGAGGCGATCCATCCGCCGGCCGGTGCGGCGAACGCCTACCACGCGGTGCAGGCCGCGCAGATCACCGCCCAGGCGCTGATCGCCCGCGAGCGCGGGCAGGCCGCCGCGCAGCGCAACGAGGCGCAACTACAGGCCAGCGTGGCGCACGACCGGGCCAGCGCGCAGGCCCGCGAGACCCTGGCCGCCGCGCAGGCCGCCGACCGGCGCTTCGCCGCCGAGCGGGAAGGCTATGCCGACGCCAGCCAGGCTTTCCTGCTGGAGGCCTACTACCGCCAGCTCGGGCTCGGCCTGGGCAAGGCCAACCTGCTGCTCATCGACCACCGCATCGCCGGCGCCGGCGCGCCGACCATCGACCTGCGCAGCTTCGGCCTCGGCCGCCTGGATTCCCCGTCTTCGTCCCGTCCGTCCGCCGCTCCGGCGTCCGCGGCCGGGCAATCCGCACCATGAGGAGAGCGCTCTTGAGCCTCGGTCACTCCCACTCGCACAGCCACCACGAGCATCATCACGATCACGATCACGGCCATGGCGCACAGGCCGCGCCGCCCTGGCGCCGGCTGCTGGTCGCCGCGCTGCTGGTGCTGTTCGCCGTCGCCGCCGCTTGCCTGGTGCAGGTGCGTTCCGGCGAGGCGATGGTCATCACCCGTTTCGGCAACCCGGCGCGGGTCCTGCTCGAACCGGGCCTGGCCTGGCGCCTGCCGTTGCCGTTCGAGAGCGCGATCCCGGTCGACCTGCGCCTGCGCACCACCTCCAGCGGCCTGCAGGACGTCGGCACCCGCGATGGCCTGCGGATCATCGTCCAGGCCTACGTGGCCTGGCAGGTCCAGGGCGACGCCGACAACGTGCAGCGCTTCATGCGCGCGGTGCGCAACCAGCCGGACGAGGCTGCCCGGCAGTTGCGCACCTTCGTCGGCTCGGCGCTGGAAACCACCGCCAGCGCCTATGACCTGGCCGACCTGGTGAATACCGAGGCGTCGCGGGTGCGTATCGGCGACTTCGAAGCGCGCCTGCGCGAACAGATCGACAATCAGTTGCTGGCGACCTACGGGGTCAAGGTGGTGCAGGTCGGCATCGAGCGCCTGACCCTGCCCAAGGTGACCCTCGGCGCCACCGTCGACCGCATGCGCGCCGAGCGCGAGACCATCGCCACCGAGCGTACCGCCGAGGGCCGTCGCCAGGCCGCGGAGATCCGTTCGGCGGCGGAGCGCGACGCCCGGGTGATCCAGGCCGAGGCTTCGGTGAAAGCCGCGGAGATCGAGGCCCAGGCGCGGGTCGAGGCGGCGCGCATCTACGGCAAGGCCTACGCCGGTTCGCCGCAGCTGTACAACCTGCTGCGCTCGCTGGACACCCTCGGCACCATCGTCAACGGCGATACCCGCCTGGTCTTGCGCACCGATGCCGCACCGTTCCGCGTGCTGGTCGACGGGCCGCCGGCGCTCCCCGCCGAAGCGCCGGCCAACGGGCGCCGGCCATGAGCGACGAAGCGCACGAGGGGCTGCGCAGCCCCTGGCTGCAGGCCGGACGCCTGGCGTTCCTCGCACTGTTCGGCGTGACCCTCCTGGCGGCGCTGGCCTGGGTGTTTTCCAACGTCCGCCAGATCGGCCCGGAGAACCGCGCCGTAGTGCTGCGCCTGGGCGCGCTGGAGCGCCTGGCCGGTCCCGGCCTGCTGCTGGCCTGGCCGCAGCCGCTGGAGCAGGTGGTGCTGCTGCCGTCCGCCGAACAGGTGATCGAACGCCGCGTCGAGGGCCTGCTGCGCTCCGAGCAGGCGCGTCGCGCCGACCTCGACGTCAGCCTGTCCAGCGACGCGCTGGCCGGCTCCGGCTACCTGCTGACCGGCGACGCCGGGGTGGTGCAACTGGACGTGCGGGTGTTCTACAAGGTCGACGACCCGTACGACTACGTCCTCCAGGGCGCCCACGTGCTGCCGGCGCTGGACCGGCTGGTGGCGCGCAACGCCGTGCAGGTCTGCGCCGCGCGCGACCTGGACACCATCCTGGTGGCGCGCCCGGAGTTGCTCGGCAACGACAGCGCGGTCGCCGAGCGCCGCGAACGCCTGCGCGGCGACCTGGTGCAGGGCATCAACCACAGCCTGGCGGCGCTGGCCGCGGCCGGCAGCGGGCTGGGCATCCAGGTGGTGCGGGTCGACGTGCAGTCGAGCCTGCCGCGCAATGCGGTAAGCGCTTTCAACGCGGTGCTGACCGCCAGCCAACTGGCCGAGCAGAACGTCGCCAAGGCGCGCACCGAGGCGGAGAAACTCACTCAGGCGGCCACCGAGGGGGCCGACCGCACCCTGCAGGTCGCCCGCGCCGAGGCCGGCGAACGGCTGGCCCAGGCGCGCCGCGACACCGCCAGCATCGTTGGCCTGGCCCCGGCGCTGGGCGCGACCGATCCCGGCCTGCTCTGGCGCCTGTACCGCGAACGGGTGCCGGCGATCCTCGGCAAGGCCGGTTCGGTCGGCAGCGTCGATCCGCGCGACGACGGCCGCCTGATTCTGCAAGGCGGGCAGCCATGAGCCGCTGCCCGACGGTGCCCTTCGCGGGCTGTGAAACAATGGACGGACAAGCGAACGTGAAACGGCTACCCTGCGTCGGCATCAACCTTCGGTACGCGCTTCCGCCAGCGGAACGCGGCGCCGAGTCGAACAACCAGGCGAACGGGACGGGCAATGACGGCAGGCGGTATTCCATTCACGGGCAACGGTGCGCGGCTATCACCGGGCAGGGCCCTGCTGTGCGGGCTGGCGCTGTTGCTGTGCGGCGGCGAGGCGCTGGCGCGGCAGTTGCCGAGCGACATGCTGGTGGGCTTCGTGGCCAGCGCGCAGTACCCGGTCATCACCCTGAAGAAGCCCAAGCAGAGCCTGCTGCGCAGCGTGCTCACCCTGGGGCTGGGGAAGAAGACCGTCAGCTATTCGGTGGCGCCGTCGGTGCGCATCCGCACGGCGCAGAACCTGTTCATCGTCTATGGCCGCATGCCCCAGCTCAAGGGCAGTTTCGTCGGCCTGAAGAGCGACAACAACGGGCAGGTCAAGCAGATCTGGGAACTCACCGAGAAGGAAGCCCTGGACTACGTACGCCGGCCGGACGCGCGCTTCCCGCAATAGCCGCCGCGGCTCGCCCCGGGAGGTGCGCATGAGCGAGCCGACCGCCCACGGCAGCCATGGCGGCTGCGCGCATCACCATCATCACCTGCCGTTCGGCGGCGGCCTGCTCAGCCGCGACGAGCAGCGCCGCGCCGCCCGCCAGCTGAGCCTGGCGATGCTCGCCCTTGGCCTGTTGCTGCTCGGCCTGGCCTGGCGCTGGCTGGCGGCGGACCAGGCCGGGGTCAGCCAGATCCTGCTCGGTGTCGCGTCGCTGCTGGTGGCGCTGCCGGTGGCCCGCTCGGCCTGGGACAGCCTGCGGCATCCGAGCCTGCACGGCGTCACCGACCAGTTGATCGCGCTGGCCATGCTCGGCGCCTGGGCCAGCGGCGACCTGCTGACCGCCGCGCTGCTGCCGATCATCATGATCTTCGGCCACGTGCTGGAGGAGCGCAGCGTGATCGGCTCCCAGGAGGCCATCGCCGCCCTCGGCGAACTGACCCGCAGCCATGCCCGGCGGATCGAGGCCGACGGCAGCCTGAGCGAGGTGGACAACGCCAGCCTGCGGGCGGGCGACCAGGTGGAAGTGCGCGCCGGCGACCGGGTTCCGGCCGACGGGCGGGTCCTGCAAGGCCAGGCCAGTCTCGACACCGCGCCGATCACCGGCGAGTCGGTGCCGCTCGAGGTGGCGCCGGGGATGGAGGTCTACGGCGGCGCGATCAACCTCGACGGCCTGCTGCGCATCGAGATAACCCGTACCGGCGAGGCCTCGACCCTGGGCAAGGTGATCGGCCTGATGCAGCAGGCCGAGCGCGCCAAGCCGCCGATCACCCGCCTGCTGGAGCGCTACGCCGGGCAGTACATGTTGCTGGTGTTGCTGATCGCCGCCGTCACCTGGTTCGTCACCAACGATGCCCAGGCCATGCTCGCCGTGCTGGTCGCCGCCTGTCCCTGCGCCCTGGTGCTGTCCGCCCCGGCCACGGCCATCGCCGGGATCGCCGTGGCCGCCCGTCATGGCATCCTGATCCGCAGCTCGGCCTTCCTCGAGGAGCTGGCGGACCTGACTTCGCTGGTGGTCGACAAGACCGGCACCCTGACCCACGGCAGCCTGCGTCTGCAGGCGCTGCGCCTGGCCGATGCCGCCGAGGAGGCGTCGGTGCTGCGCCTGGCCGCCAGCCTCGGCGCCGCCAGCAGCCATCCGGTGAGCCGAGCGCTGGCGGCCCTGGCGGCGCACGATGCCTATCATCCATTGAGCGATATCCGCGAACGCCAGGGGTTCGGCGTGGTCGCACGAACAGCGGCGGGCGAAGCCGCCCTCGGCCGGCCCGAGCTGTTCCAGCAACTGGGCATCGACGCCGGCGAGGTGCCGGCGCACGAGGGACCGATCGCCGGAATCGCCCTGGACGGGCGCTTCCTCGGCTGGCTGCTGCTGGCCGACAGCGTACGCGCGGAGGCCGCCGAGGCCCTGGCCGATCTGCGCGAACTGGGTCTGGGCCGGCAACTGTTGCTGACCGGCGATCGCCAGGCGGTGGCCGACGCCGTGGCCAAGCAGGTGGGGATTCGCCAGTTGGTGGCGCAGGCGTTGCCGGAGGACAAGTTGCGCCAGGTCGGCGCGGAGATCGGCAGCGGTTTCCGGCCGATGGTGGTCGGCGACGGCATCAACGATTCGCTGGCGCTGAAGGCCGGTGTGGTCGGGGTGGCAATGGGTGCCGGCGGCGCCGATATCGCCCTGGCCTCGGCGGATATCGTGCTGATCGGCAGCGACCTGCGCCGGCTCGGCACCTGCGTGCGGCTCAGCCGGCAATGCCGGCGGACCCTGCAGGTCAACGTGGCGATCGGCCTCGGCTGGACCCTGGCGATCGTCGCCGCGGCAGCCTTTGGCCTGCTCGGCGCGGCCGGGGCGATGGTCGCGGCGCTGCTGCATAACCTCAGCACCTTGCTGGTGCTGGGCAATGCCGGACGCCTGCTGCGTTTCGAGGAGCCCCTCGGGCAGCCCCGGCCGGCCGTGGAGGGACGCGAAGAGGAGGGTACACCGTGAGGCAGGCGCAAACGCGACGCAACGGCTGGCGCTGGCTGGCCCTGGCGGTCGGCACGCTGTCCGCGCTGAGCCTGGCCGAGGCGTCGATGGCGCGCTGGCCGGCGGGCTGGCAGGTCAGCGACCTGCCCGCCGCGCAGCCCGGCCAGGCCGGCGCCGGCCAGCGCCAGCGCGCGGTCAAGTTGCAGGCAGACGGCTCCCAGGCACTGGTGATGGAAGTGACGCGGATGCCCTTGCAGAGCGGGCAGGCAGTGAACCTGGAGAAAGTCCTCGGGCACATGCGCAAGCTGGTGCAGATCGAGTTCCTGCGCAACGGCCTGCAGACCGCCTGCACCTCGCCGCAGCCGTCCACCACCGGCGGGCTGGCGGCGCTGGAGACCACCTGCACCATTCGCCAGCGCGGCGCCGTGGTGATGAAGCAGACCTTGCTCACCGCGGCCGGCAAGACCTCGGCCTATTCGCTGTCCTATGCCGGCCTGGCCGAGGCCTACGACGCCAGCCAGGCGGAAATCCGCGCGGTACGGGAAAGCCTGCGCTTCGAGTGAGCGAAATCGGACGCGGTCGGGGCGGGGCTGGAGTGTCGGCGGATACCGCCTGCGGCGCTATTCGCCCTACGGAGGGTTGCATTGGGGTAGGGCGGATAACCGCTTGCGGTTATCCGCCTTGCGTCTGTTGCGGATCATTTCTTCCCGGCGTTCTGCAGGATCTGCAGGGCCTGGGTGGTGGCGGTGATGCAGCCCTTGGTGTCGCCGCTGGCCTGGTCCTGCCTGGCCTTGGCCTGGAGTTCCTTGACCTCGGTGACCCGCGCACCGGTGACCGAGGTCTTGCCGCGCACGGCGAGGATATCGTCCAGCTTCTGCAGGTTGGCGCCGCACAGGTCGGTGCTTTCGGCGGCTTGGGCGGTGCCGCCGAGCAGGGCGGCGGCGATGAGCAGGGTACGCACGATCATGGCAGTTCTCCTTTGTGGGCCGGGTGGCCGGACGGGGGAGAGACGACAGGCTCCTGGGAGTCTTCTCCGCATGCCCAGTATCTGACCGGAGCGTCGCCGGAATGGTTCGGTCGCTCAGCCGTTGCCCCAGGGCGGGATCGACAGCGCCTGCTGGAGATGCTGGATGAACGCCTTGACCTTCGGCGACATCGCCGCCGCCCGCGAATACATCGCGTAGATCACGTCGTCGAGTGGGCGCAGGCTGGGCGCGGCGTCCACCAGGCGGCCGTTCTTGAGGTCCTCGGCGACGATGAACAGCGGCAGCAACGCCAATCCCTGGCCGCGCAGGGCGGCATCGCGCATGGCCTGGCCGTTGTTGCTGCTGAAGCGTCCGCGTGGCGAGACGGCGCGGGGCTTGGCACCGGGGAACGCCGGTTCGAAGGTCCAGACCTGGCTCGGCGTGGCGTTGTTGTAGCCCAGGCACTCGTGCTGCATCAGTTGTTCGAGGGTGTCCAGCGTGCCGTGGCGTTCCGCGTAGTCGGGGCTGCAGCAGACCACCCGCTGGCTGTTGGCCAGCGGCCGGGCGATCAGCGAACTGTCGTCCAGGCGGGTGACGCGGATGCTCAGGTCGTAGCCTTCCTTCTCGAAGTCGGTGAGGCGGTCGTCCATCTGCAGGACGATCTCCAGGCGCGGGTGCTGGCTCATGAAGTCGGCGATGATCGGCGACAGCCAGAGGGTGCCGAAGCTCATCGGGGTGACGATGCGCAATTCGCCGCACAGGTCGTTCTCGCGCAGGGCGACGATCTCCGCGGCGTTGTTGAGTTCCTGCAGCGAGGCCTTGGCGGCCTTGTAGAAGAAATGCCCGGCCTCGGTCGGCTCGACGTTGCGCGTGGTGCGATAGAGCAGGCGGACGCCGAGGCGTCGTTCGAGATCGCTGACGCGCTTGCTGATCACCGACTTGGACAGGCTCATGCGCTCGGCCGCCGACGTCACGCTGTTGAGTTCGGCGACGTTGAGGAAGGCTTCGATATCGTCGAAGCGCAGGCTCATCGGTGGGCCCACGATACAGTGGCAATCGCTCGACGCATTCTCGGCTCCTCCTGGTCGTTTTCCTTGGGCTTTCTATCCGCTTGATTCGCAAGCTAAATCGATCCAGCCCTGAGCAAGCTTACCCAATCGAAAGGCGCCGCAGCGTTCGTTCTCAGCGAAAACGGTTTTCGCCTGGACGCGCTACCGGGAAGGCCGCCGGGGCTTTTACCCTGTAGTCGCGACTCGTCGCTCCGTGGCCGACCGCACCTGCCCGCCCCCGTAGGCGGCCACGGATTTCCTTGCGCCTTCTAGACTGGAAGCCAACCCGCCGCATCAACCCCGAACGAGAAACCAGCATGTCGAGTCGCTTCATCGCCGCCTGGTCCGCGGCCAACCGTTGCCTGGAGGTGCGGGGCCGGGCATGGAAGGGCTGAAACTCTACGCCCGCTTGCTCTGGCGGCAGCCGCGGGAAACCCTGCTGTTCGCCCTGCGCACCGTCGCCGCCGGGCTGCTGACCCTCTACCTGGCCTTCCTCTTCGACCTGGAGCAGCCGAAGTGGGCGCTGATGACCGTGGTCATCGTCAGCCAGCCGCTGGCCGGGATGGCTCTCAAGCGCAGCTTCGCCCAGGTCGTCGGTACCTTCGCCGGCGCCGTGGTGGCGGTGCTGATCATGGCGCTGTTCGCCCAGCAACCGTTGCCGTTCTTCGTCGCCCTGGGACTCTGGCTGGCGCTCTGCACCGCCGGCGGCACCTTGCTGCGCTACACCGATTCGCACGCCTTCGTGCTCAGCGGCTTCACCGCGGTGATCGTCGCCGTGCTGTCGATTCCCGATCCGGAAAACACCTTCATGCTCGCCGTGGTGCGGGTCACCGAGACCCTGCTGGGCGTCGCCTGCGTGGCCCTGGTCAGCCTGCTCAGCGCGCGTCCGCAGGCGGTGGCGAAGGGCTACTTCGCCCAGGTCGACGGCCTGATCCGCAGTACCGCGCGGCACGCCGCGGCGGTGATCCGCGGCGACGAGGGCGACGAGTCGTTCAACCAGCGGCAGATGCAACTGGTCGCCAGCATCACCGCGCTGGACGGCCTGCGCCGGCACCTCTATTTCGACGCGCCGAACCTGCGCCGCGCCGATGGCCTGGTGCAGTTGCTGGGCAACCTGCTGGTGCTGATGGCCTCGCGGCTGTTGCTGCTGCGCCAGCATCGCCTGCTGGTGCGGGCGCACTGGGTCGGGCCGTTGCCGGCGGATATCCAGGCGCTCCTGGATCGTGCGCTGCGGGTGCTGGACGCGCTGGCCGAGCAGGGGCGGGCGGTACCCTCCGAGGTGCTGGAGGAGTTCCAGGCGGTGCGCCAGGCCTTCGATGCCGCGGCGACGCGCGCGGAGTCCTACGACGAGGCGCTGAGCCCGGCGCTGCGCCCGCAGGTGGCGATCCTGCGCTGGGAATACGCGCGGCTGTTCCAGCGCCTGGGCGAAGTGCTCGAACTCAACGATGCGATCCAGTCCGGCCGCCAGGCCAGCAGTTTCTACCGCCGTGGCCAGGCGCAGGCGCTGCACCTGGACTGGGCGCTGGCCTCGATGAATGCCGTGCGCGCTTTCGTCGCCTTGTCCTGCGCCGCCTGGCTGTGGATCACCAGCGCCTGGAACGGCGCCCTCAGCAGCCTGCTGCTGGTCGGCGTGATGTGCTCGCTGATGGCGACCTTCCCGCGTCCGCTGCTGGCGGCGCAGAACTTCCTGCGCGGGCTGCTGCTGGCGATCCTGATCTCGGCGGCGCTGCTGTTCGTGCTGTTGCCGGCATCCGCCGACTTCGAGTGGCTGGCGCTGTGGATGGCGTTGCTGCTGTACGTGGTCGCGGTCGGCCTGAGCAGCCCGCTGAGCGCCGGGATCGCCATGGGCATCGGCCTGGAGACCCTGCTGATGGTGGCGCCGCAGAATATCGCGGTCTACTACAGCAACGCTTCGCAGTGGTTCGAGTTCGTCGGCGGCTTCCTCGCCGCGGCGGTCCTCGCCGTGCTGGTGTTCGCCCTGGTCTATCCGTTCCGCGCCGACCCGCGCCTGCGCCGGCTGCTCTACCTGTCGCGCCAGGACGTCGCGGAAATGTCGCGCTGCGAGGCCAGCGAGGCGCAGCGCTTCGCCTTCGAGACGCGGATGATCGATCGCCTGGCGGTGATGGTCGGCCTGCTGCCGGCGAGCCAGGAGTCGGCTGCGGCGGAACGTTTCCAGTGCGCCCTGGGCTGCGTGGTGATGGGCGTGGCGTTGAACCGCCTGCGCGAGCCGCTGCATGACGCCGGGGTGGTGCCGCTGGAGTTGCAGCCGCTGCTGGGCGAGGCGCTGCGCGAGGTCGCCGCCTACATAGCCGGCGGCGCGGACGCCCCGCGGCAGGACCTCGCCCTGGCCGCCCTGCAGCGTTTCGGCCGGGGCCTGGAGGCCTTGCTGGCGCAGCCGTCGAAGGACCTCGGGGCGACGCGGCAGCGCTTCATCATGAATGTCGCGGTACTGATCCTGCAGCAGTCGCTGCAACGCTATCGGACGTTGCTGGAGGAGGACCGCGGCGCACCGGCGGTCGTCGAAGAACCAGAAGAGGAGGGCGGACATGCCCGCTGATGTCGAGATCGGGGGCGCCTACCTGCCGCCGATCGCCCAGGCGCTGCTGCTGGCCTGGCTGATCCTGCTGCTGCTCAACCCGCTGTTGCGGCGCTTCGGCGTGTTGCAGCGGGTCTGGCACGAAGCGCTGTTCCAGGGCGCGTTGTACTGCGCGATCTGCGCCGGTCTGATCCTGTGGATGGGGGAGATGTCCCGATGAACCTGTTGCAAGGCAAATGGCCGCGCCTGGCCACCCTGCTGGCGGTGCTGGTGGCGGCGGCACTGGTGTTCCTCGCCTGGGAACGCTACACCCGCACGCCGTGGACCCGTGACGCGCGGGTCCGCGCCGATGTGGTGACGCTGTCGGCGGACGTTTCCGGGCTGATCACCCGGTTGCCGCTGAGCGACAACCAGCCCGTGGAGAAGGGCGCGCTGCTGCTCAGCATCGACCCGGCGCGCTATGAACTGGCGGTGCTGCGCGCCGAGCGCGCGGTGAACGTGGCGCGGGCGGCGCTGGGCGAGTCGCGCGCGGCGATCGAGGCCAGCCAGGCCCAGTTGCGCCAGCGCCGCAGCGAGGCGCAGCGGCGCTCGGCATTGCAGAAGCGCTCGATGCTATCGGTGGAAGAGAACGAAAAGGCCCAGACCGACGTCAGCCTGGCCCAGGCCGAGTTGCTGAGGAACCAGGCCAGCCTCGGCCTGGCCCAGGCCAACGTGGAGCTTGCCGAAGCCGCCTTGCAGCAGGCCCGTCTCGACCTCGAACGTACCCAGGTACGCGCCCCGGTCAGCGGCTACGTGACCAATCTGCAGACCCGCGAAGGCGACTACGCCCACGCCGGGGTGCCATTGCTGGCGCTGGTGGACCGCGATTCGTTCTATGTCAGCGGATACTTCGAGGAGACCAAGTTGCCGGGCATCCGCGTCGGCAGCCGGGCGCGGGTGGAACTGATGAGCGGCGAGCGCTTCGACGGGCGCGTGCAGAGCATCGCCCATGCCATCACCGACCGGGAGAATGCCGAGGGCTCGCGCCTGCTGGCGAACATCAACCCGAGCTATACCTGGGTCAAGCTGGCCCAGCGAATTCCGGTGCGCATCGCCATCGATCCCGCCTATCGCCAGCGCAACACCTTGCGCGCCGGCGTGACCGCGACCATCCGGGTGCTGCCCGCGGAGGACACCGCGAAAGTCGATTCCGCGGCGCCCGGGACTGCCGTGCGGCCTTGAGTCAGGCCGAACCGGTCAGTCTGTGCCGGTCATGGCTCAGGGTTGTTCGCGGACGATTTCCGCCAGTTGCAGGATCAATCGCTCGTCAGCCTGGTTGCCGCTCTGCTGGCGGAATTGCCTGGCCTCCTCGCGGGCGCGCTGGAAGGCCGCATCGACGCTGGCCTGGCCATGGCTGTCGCGAATCCACAGGTAGAGGCCCATGACCAGGCTCTGCAGGGTGGCCAGGTCGCTGCTCTGGGCATTCAGCGCATCGATGAGTTGCTGTTTGGAAAACGCTTGCATGGTCGATCTCCGATCAATGGCGCCGCAAGGGCGCGGTTCGCCCCGGCGGTCGCCGGGGTGCGCGGAGCATGTGGAAAGTGCGGAGAGGCTGGCCAGCTTAGGCCAAGTCATTCAAATGATTAGGGAATTTTCTGACTTTCAGTGACCTTTCGACTGTTTTCGACGGCGGGCGATCGCTACGTTTTCATCGAACCGTCACCAAACCGTCATGAAGACACGCCTAGCATTCGCGGTATTTCGGCATGACGTGGAGAGCAGCGCATGGACTCCTATGGCGATACCTCGGGCCGCATCGGTCGCGACTGGCTCGATCGACACGACGAAGAGCTGGAGCAGGAACTGCTCGACGACGAGCTGAACCTGGACGAGCTGTTCGGTCCCGAGCAGGAGGATGCGCCCGGCGAGTTGAGTCGGCGCCGCTATTTCCGCGAACTGTTCCGCCTGCAACGGGAACTGGTGAAACTGCAGAACTGGGTGGTGCACACCGGGCACAAGGTGGTGATTCTCTTCGAGGGACGCGACGCGGCGGGCAAGGGCGGCGTGATCAAGCGCATCACCCAGCGCCTCAACCCGCGGGTCTGCCGGGTCGCCGCGCTGCCCGCGCCGAACGACCGCGAGCAGACCCAGTGGTATTTCCAGCGCTACGTCTCGCACCTGCCGGCCGGCGGCGAGATCGTCCTGTTCGACCGCAGCTGGTACAACCGCGCCGGGGTCGAGCGGGTCATGGGTTTCTGCAACGACGAACAATACGAGGAATTCTTCCGCAGCGTGCCGGAGTTCGAAAAGATGCTGGCGCGCTCGGGCATCCAGTTGCTCAAGTACTGGTTCTCCATCTCCGACGCCGAGCAGCACCTGCGCTTCCTCAGCCGTATCCACGATCCGCTCAAGCAGTGGAAGCTCAGTCCGATGGACCTGGAGTCGCGGCGGCGCTGGGAGGCCTACACCAAGGCCAAGGAAACCATGCTCGAACGCACCCACATCCCCGAGGCGCCCTGGTGGGTGGTACAGGCCGACGACAAGAAGCGCGCGCGGCTGAATTGCATCCACCACCTGTTGCAGCAGATGCCCTACCGGGAAGTTCCGCAGCCGCCGGTACACCTGCCGGAGCGCCTGCGCCACGCCGATTACGTCAGGCATCCGACGCCCGGTGAGATCATCGTGCCGGAAGTCTATTGATGGCCGTTCGGCCGGACGCCGGGCTGGACGGGTAAATTCGCGGCGGGATGCGACGTTACTCAGGCAAGCCCCACGAGTAGCCGGCCATGCTTCCGTCCCCAGCCTCCAGCCTGTCGTTTCCGTCGCCCCTCGAGCGCCGCGAGGCCGATCCATATGCCCGCTGCGACAGGCAGCGGCCTGCGTGCAACGAGTCGCACGAACCGGCGCAGGAGCGTCCTGAACCTGTCGCAACCTGCGCATTCATCGAGGAGGAGCGCCGGTGTGGCGATCCCACGGGCTTGCTTTACGCCCTTGGGCCGCGGGAGCGGGGAGAGCCGGAGCGGGTGGCGGAGTGGTTGGCGGCGCTGGTCCACCATTTCTACCTGGACGGTCCCGTTGAGCCGCCGAGGACAACGCTGGGAAAGGAGCGCTGCGAAACCGCGCCGGGCCTTTGCCGCTGCTGCGGCCAACCCTTCGATTTTCGCCACAAGCGCGCGGCGCTGTTGCTGCTGGGAACCCATTTCGCCGCCAGGGCCGAGGCGCAGGCGGCGTCGGTGCGCCGCTACCGGCGCTGAGGAATGCTCGCCGCCGTCAGCGACGGGCGCTGAGATGGGTGACGTTGTCGCCCTGGCGCTCGGCGGTGACCTTGCGGCAGTGCACCAGGGCGTCGCGGATCATGAAGTTGACCAGGGTCGGCGAGACGCCCAGTTCCTTGGCGATGTCCTTCTGCGGCACGCCGTGCAGGCGGTACATCTCGAAGGCGTAGCGGGTGCGCTTGGGCAGCTCGGTGAGGGCATCCGCGATGTGTTCGAGGGTCGCGTAGTTGATGTGCGAGGTTTCCGGCGAGGCGCCCTGGATCACCACGTTCAGGCCTTCTTCCTCCGGCCCCGAGTATTTCTGTTCGAGCGCCTGCTTGCGGTAGTGATCGATGGCCAGGTTGCGGACGATCTGGAACAGGTAGCTGAGCTGTGCCTTGAACGACGAAGTGATCTGCGGCGCCGACTGGAGCCTGAAGAACGCATCCTGGACCACATCTTCGGCTCGCGAGCGGCAACCGGTAATGCGGGCGGCGATCTTCACCAGGATCGTACGGTTATCGACGAATGCCTGGAGGAGCGGGGTATCGCATCTGCGGGTAGACAGTTGTTCCGACATGGAAATCACCTTGCTGCGGAGGGGGCTGCAGAGCACTGGCGGTGGGGTAAGACCCACACATGGCGCAACAAATTATGTTGAATGATAATGATTGTCAATTACGAAGAAATAACCAATCTCACCTTTATTCGTGAATGGTCCGCATGCTGGCAAATAGCCGCTGCGAATGATGGAGGGGAGAAATTCTTCGGCGTTTCAGAAGGATGGCCGCGCCAATGTTGCAGTCATGCGTCGCAGACGAAATTTTTTTAATAATCTTTAGGAATCAGCTAGTTAGAAATCGGTATTGACCGCCTCGCCGCTCCTGCCGGCGTTCCGCGCAAGAACTGCGCGAAGGCGCTGCGACAACCG
Organism: Pseudomonas sp. HMSC057H01; assembly: GCF_001836405.1. Lineage (NCBI taxonomy): Bacteria > Pseudomonadati > Pseudomonadota > Gammaproteobacteria > Pseudomonadales > Pseudomonadaceae > Pseudomonas > Pseudomonas sp. HMSC057H01. The sequence continues at coordinate 20,895 of NZ_KV828523.1, forward strand.
TCCCCGGCTGCTCCATGGCGTACATCGCTATCGCCGATGCGGCGATAGCGCCGGGCACAACCCATCAGAATGGATAGGGGTTGGCGTCCTTTCGCGCAATGCTCCGCGGTTGCCCGGAGATTGCGGTTACATGCGCTAATTATTTGCCGTTGTTATCCGTTCCCCTCTGTGACAGCGCGGGCAGGTGCCCGGCGCCCCGGCGTGCGCAGCAGGAGACGGAAATGCCGATCGATCATGGGAAAGCGCTCTGCCCCGGACGAGGGCCACGACAGCGGCGCAAGGAGGTCGGCAGGTGAGCCCGGCCGTTTCCCTGCAATTGTTCTGCCTGCCTTATTCGGGGGCCAGCGCCACGCTGTTCCGCCGCTGGCAGCCCAGCCTGCCGGGCTGGATCCGCTTGTTGCCCCTGGAATTGCCGGGGCGCGGCCTCCGCTTCGGCGAGGCCCTGCATACCGATGCCGCCAGCCTGGTCGCGCAATTGGCCAGCGAGCTGCAAGGCACCCTCGACAGCGCTTCTCCCTACGCCTTCTTCGGCCACAGCCTGGGCGGGCTGCTGGCCTTCGAACTGGCCCATGCCATGCGTCGGCGCGGCCTCGAAGGGCCGCTGGCGCTATTCCTCTCCGGTGTATCCCCGCCCGCCGAAAACGATGTCAGCGGCTACCGGCGCGCCAAGGCCGACGCCGAACTGGTTGCCGCGTTGCGCGACTACCGGGGTACTCCGGAGGCCGTCCTCAACGATCCGTCGCTGATGCAGATGCTGTTGCCAGTGGTGCGAGCGGACTTTCTCGTCACCGGCAGCTACCGCTACCAGGCGCATGGGCCGCTGGACGCGGCGCTGCACCTGTTCGGTGGACGCGAGGACAGCCTGCGCAGCGCCGAGTTGCTCGGCTGGCTGCATGAGGCCGGGGGCGACTTCACCCTCGACCTGCTCGACGGGCAGCACTTTTTCATCCGCGAACAGCAGGGGCAGTTGCTGCGCCTGCTGCGTCGCTACGCCGGCCAGCATCTGCTGCGCTGGCACAAGGACAAGGTCCGGGGAAGCATGCGCGCCGCCAGTTGAGGGGCGGCCGCGACGACTGTTTCCGGAGACTCACTAGAACTCGATTGCAAGCCGAATTCAGGCAGGAAAACACATGATGGACGCCTTCGAACTTCCCACCACCCTGGTCCAGGCCCTGCGTCGCCGCGCCGTCCAGGAGCCCGAGCGCCTGGCGCTGCGCTTCCTCGCCGAGGACGATGGCGAAGGCGTGGTCCTCAGCTATCGCGATCTCGACCTGCGCGCGCGGAGCATCGCCGCGGCCCTGCAGGCCCATGCGCAGCTGGGCGATCGCGCGGTGCTGCTGTTTCCCAGCGGCCCCGACTACGTCGCGGCGTTCTTCGGTTGCCTGTATGCCGGGGTCATCGCGGTGCCGGCCTATCCGCCGGAGTCGGCGCGCCGCCATCACCAGGAACGCCTGTTGTCGATCATCGCCGACGCCGAGCCGCGCCTGGTCCTGACCACCGCTGACCTGCGCGAGCCATTGCTGCAGATGAACGCGCAACTGTCCGCCGCCAACGCCCCGCAACTGCTCTGCGTCGACCAGTTGGACCCGGCCGTTGCCGAGGCCTGGGACGAGCCGCAAGTGCGTCCCGAGCACATCGCCTTCCTCCAGTACACCTCCGGTTCAACCGCACTGCCCAAGGGCGTGCAGGTCAGCCATGGCAACCTGGTCGCCAACGAGGTGTTGATCCGCCGAGGCTTCGGCATCGGTGCCGACGACGTGATCGTCAGCTGGCTGCCGCTGTACCACGACATGGGCCTGATCGGCGGCCTGCTGCAACCGATCTTCAGCGGCGTACCCTGCGTGCTGATGTCGCCGCGCTACTTCCTCGAACGTCCGGTGCGCTGGCTGGAAGCCATCAGCCAGTACGGCGGCACCGTCAGCGGCGGTCCCGATTTCGCCTACCGGCTGTGCAGCGAGCGGGTCGCCGAGTCGGCCCTGGAGCGTCTCGACCTGAGCGGCTGGCGGGTAGCCTTCTCCGGTTCCGAGCCGATCCGCCAGGACAGCCTGGAACGCTTCGCCGAGAAATTCGCCGCCAGCCGCTTCGAGGCGTCCAGTTTCTTCGCCTGCTACGGCCTCGCCGAGGCGACCCTGTTCGTCACCGGCGGCCAGCGCGGCCAGGGCATTCCCGCCCTGGCGGTGGATGGCGAGGCGCTGGCGCGCAACCGCATCGCCGAAGGCGCAGGCAGCGTGCTGATGTGCTGCGGCCGCAGCCAGCCGGAACACGCCGTGCTGATCGTCGACGCGGCGAGCGGCGAGGTCCTCGGCGACGACAACGTCGGCGAGATCTGGGCCGCCGGGCCGAGCATCGCCCACGGCTACTGGCGCAACCCGGAAGCCTCGGCGAAGACCTTCGTCGAGCGTGACGGGCGTACCTGGCTGCGCACCGGCGACCTCGGTTTCCTCCGCGACGGCGAACTGTTCGTCACCGGGCGCCTGAAGGACATGCTCATCGTCCGCGGCCACAACCTCTATCCGCAGGACATCGAACGCACCGTCGAGAGCGAGGTGCCGTCGGCGCGCAAGGGCAGGGTCGCGGCCTTCGCGGTCACGGTCGATGGCGAGGAAGGCATCGGCATTGCCGCCGAGATCGGACGCGGCGTCCAGAAATCGGTGCCGGCCCAGGAGCTGATCGACTCGATCCGCCAGGCGGTGGCCGAGGCCTACCAGGAAGCGCCGAAGGTGGTGGCGCTGCTCAATCCCGGCGCCTTGCCGAAGACATCCAGCGGCAAGCTGCAACGTTCCGCCTGCCGCCTGCGCCTGGAAGACGGCAGCCTGGACAGCTATGCGCTGTTTCCCGGCCTCCAGGCCGTGCAGGAAGCGCAGCCGCCGGCAGGCGACGACGAACTGCTGGCACGCATCGGCGAGATCTGGAGGGCCCGGCTGGGCGTGGCGCAGGTAGCGCCGCGCGATCACTTCTTCCTGCTCGGTGGCAACTCCATCGGCGCCGCCCAGGTGGTCGCCCAGGTGCGCGACAGTCTCGGCGTCGCCCTCGACCTGCGCCAACTGTTCGAGGCGCCGACCCTGCAGGCCTTCAGCGCCACGGTGGCCCGCCAACTGGCCGCCGGCCTGCCGGCCGAGGCACCGATGGCGCACCTGCCGCGCGGTGTCGACCTGCCGCAGTCGGCGGCGCAGCAGCGTCTCTGGCTGACCTGGCAGATCGACCCGCAGAGCGCCGCCTACAACATCCCCGGCGGCCTGCGCCTGCGCGGCGAGCTGGACGAGGCGGCGCTGCGCGCCAGCTTCCAGCGCCTGGTCGAACGCCACGAAGCGCTGCGCACGCGTTTCCTCGAGCGCGACGGCGCAGCCTTGCAGCGTATCGACGAGCAGGGCGAGTTCGCCTGGCAGTTCGTCGACCTCGCCGCGCTGGCCGAGCACGAACGTGACGCGGCTGCCGCGCAGCGCCGCGAAGCCGAGGCGCAGCAGCCGTTCGACCTGGAAAAGGGGCCGCTGCTGCGGGTCAGCCTGGTGCGCCTGGACGAACAGGAGCACCAGCTCTGGGTCACCCTGCATCACATCGTCGCCGATGGTTGGTCGCTGAACCTGCTGCTCGACGAATTCTCGCGGCTCTACGCCGAAGCCTGCGGTGGCCAGCCGGCCGACCTGGCGCCGCTGGAACTGCACTACGCCGAATTCGCCGCCTGGCAACGGCAGTGGCTGGACGCGGGCGAGGGCGCCCGCCAACTGGCCTACTGGCGGGAACGCCTGGGCGACGCGGCGCCGGTGCTGGAACTGGCCACCGACCATCCGCGCACGGCGCGCCAGGCGTCGCCGGCCGCGCGCTACAGCCTGCGGGTCGACGAAGCCCTGGCGCGGGCCATCCGCGAGGCCGCGCTGGACCATGAGGCGAGTGTCTTCATGTGGCTGCTGGCGGCGTTCCAGGCGCTGCTGCATCGCCACAGCGGGCAGGGCGAGATCCGCATCGGCGTGCCCAGCGCCAACCGCCAGCGCCTGGAGACCCAGGGGCTGGTCGGCTTCTTCATCAACACCCTGGTCCTGCGCGGCACGCCCCGGGCGCGCCAGCCGTTCGCCGCGTTGCTCGGCGAGGCTCGCGAGGCGACCCTCGGCGCCCAGGCCAACCAGGACCTGCCGTTCGACCAGGTGCTCGCAGCCTGCGGCCAGGGCGGCCAGTTGTTCCAGGTGTTGTTCAACCACCAGCAGCGCGACCTGTCGGCGTTGCGCCGGCTGCCTGGCCTGCTCGCCGACGAGCTGCCCTGGCACAGCCGCGAAGCCAAGTTCGACCTGCAACTGCAGAGCGAGGAGGACGCTCGCGGTCGCCTGACCCTGAACTTCGACTACGCCGCGGACCTCTTCGAGGAGGCCAGTATCCGGCGTTTCGCCGCGCAATACCTGGAGCTGCTGCGCCAGGTCGCGGAAGACCCGCAGCGCTGCCTCGGCGATATCGCCCTGGTCGACGCCGAGCAGGCGGCGCGCCTCGCCGAATGGGGCAGCGCGCCCTGCGAGCCGGCGCGCGCCTGGCTGCCGGAGCTGCTGGAGCGGCAACTGGCGCAGTCCGCCGAACGCGTCGCCCTGGAGTGGGACGGCGGCAGCCTCGGCTACGCCGAACTGCACGCCCGGGCCAACCGCCTGGCCCACTACCTGCGCGACAAGGGCGTCGGCCCGGACGTGCGGGTAGCGATCTGCGCCGAGCGTTCGCCGCAACTGCTGGTCGGTCTGCTGGCGATCGTCAAGGCGGGCGGCGCCTACGTGCCGCTGGACCCGGACTACCCCAGCGAACGCCTGGCCTACATGCTCGCCGACAGCGGCGTCGAGCTGCTGCTGACCCAGGCCCATCTGTTCGAGCGCCTGCCTGGCGCGGAGGGCGTCACGCCGATCTGCCTGGACAGCCTCAAGCTCGACAACTGGCCGAGCCAGGCACCGGGCCTGCACCTGCACGGCGACAATCTCGCCTACGTCATCTACACCTCCGGTTCCACCGGCCAGCCGAAGGGCGTGGGCAATACCCACGCGGCGCTGGCCGAGCGCCTGCAATGGATGCAGGCCACCTACGCCCTCGACGGCGACGACGTGCTGATGCAGAAGGCGCCGGTGAGCTTCGACGTGTCGGTGTGGGAGTGCTTCTGGCCGCTGGTCACTGGTTGCCGGCTGGTCCTCGCCGCCCCCGGCGAGCACCGCGATCCGGCGCGCCTGGTGGAACTGGTGCGGCAGTTCGGGGTGACCACGCTGCACTTCGTGCCGCCGCTGCTGCAACTGTTCATCGACGAACCCGGCGTCGCCGCCTGCGGCAGCCTGCGCCGCCTGTTCTCCGGCGGCGAGGCGCTTCCGGCGGAGCTGCGCAACCGCGTGTTGCAACGCCTGCCGGCGGTGGCCCTGCATAACCGCTACGGGCCGACCGAGACCGCCATCAACGTCACCCACTGGCAATGCCGCGCGGAAGACGGCGAGCGTTCGCCGATCGGCCGGCCGCTGGGCAACGTGGTCTGCCGCGTGCTGGACGCCGAGTTCAACCTGCTGCCGGCCGGCGTCGCCGGCGAGCTGTGCATCGGCGGCCTGGGCCTGGCCCGTGGCTACCTGGGGCGCCCGGCGCTGAGCGCCGAGCGCTTCGTCGCCGATCCGTTCTCGACCGACGGCGAGCGCCTGTACCGCACCGGCGACCGCGCGCGCTGGAACGCCGACGGCGTGCTGGAATACCTCGGCCGCCTCGACCAGCAGGTCAAGCTGCGTGGCTTCCGCATCGAGCCGGAGGAGATCCAGGCACGCCTGCTGGCGCAGCCGGGGGTGGCCCAGGCGGTGGTGGTGATCCGCGAAGGCGTGGCCGGCAGCCAGTTGGTCGGCTACTACACCGGCGCTGCCGGCGCCGAGGCGGAAGCCGAGCAGAACCAGCGTCTGCGCGCCGCGCTACAGGCCGAACTGCCGGAATACATGGTTCCGGCGCAGTTGATGCGCCTGGCGCAGATGCCCCTCGGCCCGAGCGGCAAGCTGGATACGCGGGCGCTGCCGGAGCCGGTCTGGCAGCAGCGCGAGCACGTCGAGCCGCGGACCGAGCTGCAACGGCGCATCGCCGCGATCTGGAGCGAAGTGCTCGGCCTGCCGCGGGTCGGCCTGCGCGACGATTTCTTCGAACTCGGCGGGCATTCCCTGCTGGCCACCCGCATCGTCTCGCGCACCCGCCAGGCCTGCGACGTCGAACTGCCGTTGCGCGCGCTGTTCGAGGCCAGCGAACTGGAGGCCTTCTGCGAACAGGTCCGCGCAGCCCAGGCCGCCGGGCGTACCGACAGCCACGGCACGATCCGCCGCATCGACCGCGAGCAGCCGGTGCCGCTGTCCTACTCGCAGCAGCGCATGTGGTTCCTCTGGCAACTGGAGCCGGACAGCCCGGCCTATAACGTCGGCGGCCTGGCGCGCCTGAGCGGGCCGCTGGACGTGGCGCGCTTCGAGGCCGCGCTACAGGCCCTGGTGCAGCGCCACGAGACCCTGCGCACCACGTTCCCCAGCGTCGGCGGCGTGCCGGTACAGCGCGTACATAGCGATGGCGGCCTGCACATGGACTGGCAGGACTTCTCCGCGCTCGACCGCGACAGTCGCCAGCAGCACCTGCAGACCCTCGCCGACAGCGAGGCGCACCGTCCCTTCGACCTTGAGAGCGGGCCGTTGCTGCGGGTCTGCATGGTGAAGATGGCCGAGCGCGAGCACTACCTGGTGGTGACCCTGCACCACATCGTCACCGAAGGCTGGGCGATGGACATCTTCGCCCGCGAACTGGGCGCGCTCTACGAGGCCTTCCTCGACGACCGCGAATCGCCGCTGGAGCCGTTGCCGGTCCAGTACCTGGACTACAGCGTGTGGCAGCGCGAGTGGCTGGAGAGCGGCGAGCGCCAGCGCCAGCTCGACTACTGGAAGGCCCAGCTGGGCAACGAGCATCCGCTGCTCGAACTGCCGGGCGACCGGCCACGCCCGCCGGTGCAGAGCCACCAGGGCGACCTCTACCGCTTCGACCTGAGCCCCGAGCTGGCCGAGCGCGTGCGCCGCTTCAACGCCGCCCGCGGACTGACCATGTTCATGACCATGACCGCCACCCTTGCGGCCTTGCTCTACCGCTACAGCGGCCAGCAGGACCTGCGCATCGGCGCGCCGGTGGCGAACCGCATCCGCCCGGAGAGCGAAGGGCTGATCGGCGCCTTCCTCAATACCCAGGTGCTGCGCTGCCGGCTCGACGGACAGATGAGCGTCGGTGAGCTGCTGGAGCAGGTGCGGCAGACCGTGATCGATGGCCAGTCGCACCAGGACCTGCCGTTCGACCACCTGGTGGAAGCCCTGCAACCGCCGCGCAGCGCCGCCTACAACCCGTTGTTCCAGGTGATGTGCAACGTCCAGCGCTGGGAGTTCCAGCAGACCCGGCAACTGGCCGGGATGACCGTCGAGTACATCGCCAACGATGCGCGAGCGACCAAGTTCGACCTCAACCTGGAGGTCACCGACCTCGACCAGCGCCTCGGCTGCTGCCTGACCTACAGCCGCGACCTGTTCGACGAACCGCGCATCGCGCGGATGGCCGGACACTGGCAGAACCTGCTGGAGGCGCTGCTGGGCGACCCGCAGCGGCGCATTGCCGAATTGCCGCTGTTCGCCGCCGAGGAGCGGAAGCAACTGCTGCTCGCCGGCACGGCTGGCGAGGCAGGGCTCCAGGACACCCTCCATGGCCTGTTCGCCGCCCGTGTGGCGGCCAGCCCCCAGGCCCCGGCGCTGACCTTCGCCGGACAGACCCTGAGCTATGCCGAACTCGACGCCCGCTCCAACCGCCTGGCGCGCGTCCTGCGCGGTCATGGCGTCGGCCCGGAAGTGCGGGTCGGCCTGGCCCTGGAGCGTTCGCTGGAGATGGTCGTCGGCCTGCTGGCGATCCTCAAGGCCGGCGGCGCCTACGTGCC
>NZ_KV828523.1:28918-48146 GCF_001836405.1 Pseudomonas sp. HMSC057H01
GGCGATCCTCAAGGCCGGCGGCGCCTACGTGCCGCTGGACCCGGAATATCCGCTGGAGCGCCTGCAATACATGATCGAGGACAGCGGCGTACGCCTGCTGCTCAGCCACGCGGCGCTGTTCGAGGCCCTCGGCGAGCTACCGGCGGGCGTGGCGCGCTGGTGCCTCGAGGAGGACGGCCCGGCGCTGGACGCCGAGGACCCCGCGCCGCTGGCAGCGCTGAGCGGGCCGCAGCACCAGGCCTACCTGATCTATACCTCCGGCTCCACCGGCAAGCCGAAGGGCGTGGCGGTCTCCCACGGCGAGATCGCCATGCACTGCGCCGCGGTGATCGAGCGCTTCGGCATGCGCGCCGACGATTGTGAACTGCACTTTTATTCGATCAACTTCGACGCCGCCAGCGAGCGCCTGCTGGCCCCGTTGCTGTGCGGCGCCCGCGTGGTGCTGCGGGCCCAGGGCCAGTGGGGCGCGGAGGAAATCTGCGAGCTGATCCGCGCGGAGGGCGTGAGCATCCTCGGCTTCACCCCGAGCTACGGCAGCCAGCTCGCCCAGTGGCTGGAGAGCCAGGGCCGGCAGTTGCCGGTGCGCATGTGCATCACCGGCGGCGAAGCGCTGACCGGCGAGCACCTGCAACGGATTCGCCAGGCCTTCGCCCCGGCGTCGTTCTTCAATGCCTACGGACCGACCGAAACGGTGGTCATGCCGCTGGCCTGCCTGGCTCCCGAACGACTGGAGGAGGGTGCCGCCAGCGTGCCGATCGGCAGCGTGGTCGGCGCGCGGGTCGCCTACATCCTGGATGCCGACCTGGCCCTGGTGCCGCAGGGCGCGACCGGCGAACTCTACGTCGGCGGCGCCGGCCTGGCGCGCGGCTACCATGAGCGTCCGGCGCTCAGCGCCGAGCGCTTCGTGCCCGATCCCTTCGCTGCCGAGGGCGGCCGCCTGTACCGCACCGGCGACCTGGTGCGCCTGTGCGACAACGGCCAGGTGGAATATGTCGGCCGCATCGACCACCAGGTGAAGATCCGTGGCTTCCGCATCGAACTGGGCGAGATCGAGGCGCGCCTGCTGGAGCATCCGCAGGTTCGCGAAGCGCTGGTCCTGGCGCTCGACAGCCCGAGCGGCAAGCAGTTGGCCGGTTATGTCGCCAGCGCGGTGGCCGAGCAGGACGAGGACGCCCAGGCGGCGCTGCGCGAGGCGCTGAAAACGCACCTCAAGCAGCAATTGCCGGACTACATGGTGCCGGCCCACCTGCTGTTGCTCGCCAGCCTGCCGCTGACCGCCAACGGCAAGCTCGACCGCCGCGCGCTGCCGGCGCCCGACCCGGCGCTCAACCGGCAGGCCTACGAGGCCCCGCGCAGCGTGCTGGAGCAGCAACTGGCCGGGGTCTGGCGCGAGGTGCTGAACGTCGAGCGGGTAGGTCTCGGCGACAACTTCTTCGAACTGGGCGGCGATTCGATCCTGTCGATCCAGGTGGTCAGCCGCGCCCGCCAGCTCGGCATCCACTTCAGCCCCCGCGACCTGTTCCAGCACCAGACCGTGCAGAGCCTCGCCGCGGTGGCCCGGCACAGCCAGGCCAGCCAGGCCGAGCAGGGGCCGGTGCAGGGCGACAGCGCGCTGACGCCGATCCAGCACTGGTTCTTCGACCTGCCGCTGGCGCGCCGCGAACACTGGAACCAGTCGCTGCTGTTGCAGCCGCGGCAGGCCATTGACCTCGGCCTGCTGCGCAAGTCCCTGCAACGCCTGGTCGAACAGCATGATGCCCTGCGCCTGGCGTTCCGCCAGGTCGACGGCGAATGGCTGGCGCAGCATCGTCCGCTGCGCGAACAGGAACTGCTCTGGCACGTTCCGGTGCAATCCTTCGACGAATGCGCCGAGCTGTTCGCCAAGGCCCAGCGCAGCCTCGACCTCGAACAGGGGCCGCTGCTGCGCGCGGTGCTGGTGGACGGCCCGGCCGGCGAGCAACGCCTGCTGCTGGCGATCCACCACCTGGTGGTGGACGGGGTGTCCTGGCGGGTGCTGCTGGAGGACCTGCAACAGGTCTACCGTCAGTTCGCCGAGGGCGCCGAACCGGCGCTGCCGGCCAAGACCAGCGCCTTCCGCGACTGGGCCGGACGCCTGCAGGCCTACGCCGGCAGCGAATCGCTGCGCGAGGAGCTGGGCTGGTGGCAAGCCCGGCTGGGTGGGCAGCCGGTCGAGTGGCCGTGCGACCGCCCGCAGGGCGACAACCGCGAGGCGCTGGCGGAAAGTGTCAGCCTGCGGCTCGACCCGCAACGTACCCGGCAATTGCTGCAACAGGCGCCGGCGGCCTACCGCACCCAGGTCAACGACCTGCTGCTGACCGCCCTCGCTCGCGTGCTCTGCCGCTGGAGCGGGCAGCCGTCGACGCTGGTGCAGTTGGAAGGGCATGGCCGCGAGGCGCTGTTCGACGATATCGACCTGACCCGCAGCGTCGGCTGGTTCACCAGCGCCTACCCGTTGCGCCTGACCCCGGCGCAGAGCCCGGGCGAGTCGATCAAGGCGATCAAGGAACAGCTCCGCGCGGTGCCGCACAAAGGCCTCGGCTACGGCGTGCTGCGCTACCTCGCCGATCCGGCGGTGCGCCAGGCGATGGCCGCGCTGCCGACGGCGCCGATCACCTTCAACTACCTCGGACAGTTCGACCAGAGCTTCGCCGACGCCCTGTTCCAGCCGCTGGACCAGCCCACCGGGCCGATCCACGACGAGCAGGCGCCGTTGCCCAACGAGCTGAGCGTCGATGGCCAGGTCTACGGCGGTGAGCTGGTGCTGCGCTGGACCTACAGCCGCGAGCGCTACGACGCGCAGACGGTGAACGAGCTGGCGCAGGCCTATCTCGCCGAACTGCAGGCGCTGATCGAGCATTGCCTGGAAGACGGCGCCGGCGGCCTGACCCCGTCCGACTTCCCGCTGGCGCAACTGAGCCAGGCGCAACTGGACGCCCTGGCGGTGCCGGCCGGCGAGATCGAGGACGTCTACCCGCTGACCCCGATGCAGGAAGGGTTGCTGTTACACACCCTGCTGGAACCGGGCACCGGCATCTACTACATGCAGGACCGCTACCGGATCGACAGCCCGCTCGATCCCGAGCGCTTCGCCGCCGCCTGGCAGGCGGTGGTGGCCCGCCACGAGGCGCTGCGCGCGTCGTTCGTCTGGAATGCCGGCGAAACGATGTTGCAGGTGATCCACAAGCCTGGTCGCACCCGCATCGAGTTCCTCGACTGGAGCGAGCTGCCGGAGGACGGCCACGAGGAGCGCCTGCAAGCGCTGCACAAGCGCGAGCGCGAGGCCGGCTTCGACCTGCTCGAACAGCCGCCGTTCCACCTGCGCCTGATCCGCCTGGGTGAGGCGCGCTACTGGTTCATGATGAGCAACCACCACATCCTCATCGATGCCTGGTGCCGTGGCCTGCTGATGAACGACTTCTTCGAGATCTACGGCGCCCTCGGCGAAGGCCGCCCGGCGAACCTGCCGACGCCGCCGCGCTACCGCGACTACATCGCCTGGCTGCAACGCCAGGACCTGGAGCAATCGCGCCGCTGGTGGAGCGAGAGCCTGCGCGGCTTCGAGCGGCCGACCCTGGTACCCAGCGACCGACCGTTCCTCCGCGAGCACGCCGGCGAGAGCGGCGGGATGATCGTCGGCGACCGCTACACGCGCCTGGACGCCGCCGACGGCGCGCGCCTGCGCGAACTGGCGCAGCGCTACCAGCTCACCGTCAACACCTTCGCCCAGGCCGCCTGGGCGCTGACCCTGCGCCGCTTCAGCGGCGAGCGCGACGTGCTGTTCGGCGTCACCGTGGCCGGGCGTCCGGTGGGCATGCCGGAAATGCAGCGCACCGTCGGCCTGTTCATCAACAGCATCCCATTGCGCGTGCAGATGCCGGCCGCCGGCCAGCGCTGCACGGTGCGCGAATGGCTGAACCGGCTGTTCGAGCGCAACCTGGAGTTGCGCGAGCACGAGCACCTGCCCCTGGTGGCCATCCAGGAAAGCAGCGAGCTGCCCAAGGGCCAGCCGCTGTTCGACAGCCTGTTCGTGTTCGAGAACGCCCCGGTGGAAGTCTCGGTGCTGGACCGCGCGCAGAGCCTGAACGCCAGTTCCGACTCCGGGCGTACCCACACCAACTTCCCGTTGACCGTGGTCTGCTATCCGGGCGATGACCTCGGCCTGCACCTGTCCTACGACCAGCGCTACTTCGAGGCGCCGACCGTCGAGCGCCTGCTCGGCGAGTTCAAGCGCCTGCTGCTGGCCCTGGCCGACGGTTTCCACGGCGAACTGGAGGCCTTGCCGCTGCTCGGCGAGGACGAGCGCGACTTCCTCCTCGACGGCTGCAACCGCAGCGCCCGCGACTACCCGCTGGAGCAAGGCTACGTGCGGCTGTTCGAGGCGCAGGTGGCGGCCCATCCGCAGCGCATCGCCGCCAGTTGCCTGGAGCAGCGCTGGAGCTACGCCGAGCTGAACCGCCGGGCCAACCGCCTCGGTCACGCCCTGCGCGCCGCCGGCGTCGGCATCGACCAGCCGGTGGCACTGCTGGCCGAGCGCGGCCTCGACCTGCTCGGCATGATCGTCGGCAGCTTCAAGGCCGGTGCCGGCTACCTGCCGCTCGACCCCGGCCATCCGACCCAGCGCCTGACCCGGATCGTCGAGCTGAGCCGCACGCCGGTGCTGGTCTGCACCCAGGCCTGCCGCGAGCAGGCGCTGGCGCTGTTCGACGAACTCGGCTGCGTCGACCGGCCGCGCCTGCTGGTGTGGGACGAGATCCAGCAGGGCGAGGGCGCCGAGCACGATCCGCAGGTCTACAGCGGGCCGCAGAACCTCGCCTACGTGATCTACACCTCCGGCTCCACCGGACTGCCGAAGGGCGTGATGGTGGAGCAGGCGGGCATGCTCAACAACCAGTTGAGCAAGGTCCCGTACCTGGAACTGGACGAGAACGACGTGATCGCCCAGACCGCCTCGCAGAGCTTCGACATCTCGGTCTGGCAGTTCCTTGCCGCGCCGTTGTTCGGCGCCCGCGTGGCGATTGTACCGAACGCTATCGCCCACGATCCGCAGGGCCTGCTGGCGCACGTCGGCGAACAGGGCATCACGGTGCTGGAAAGCGTGCCGTCGCTGATCCAGGGCATGCTCGCCGAAGAGCGCCAGGCCCTCGACGGCCTGCGCTGGATGTTGCCCACCGGCGAGGCGATGCCGCCGGAACTGGCGCGCCAGTGGCTCAAGCGCTACCCACGGATCGGCCTGGTGAATGCCTACGGGCCGGCGGAGTGTTCCGACGACGTGGCGTTCTTCCGCGTCGACCTGGCCTCCACCGAGAGCACCTACCTGCCGATCGGCAGTCCCACCGACAACAACCGCCTGTACCTGCTCGGTGCCGGCGCCGACGACGCCTTCGAACTGGTGCCGCTGGGCGCGGTGGGCGAGCTGTGCGTGGCCGGCACCGGCGTCGGCCGTGGCTACGTCGGCGACCCGCTGCGCACCGCCCAGGCCTTCGTCCCGCATCCGTTCGGCGCGCCGGGCGAGCGCCTGTACCGTACCGGCGACCTGGCGCGGCGGCGCGCCGACGGAGTGCTGGAATATGTCGGGCGGATCGACCACCAGGTGAAGATCCGCGGCTTCCGCATCGAGCTGGGCGAGATCGAGGCGCGCCTGCACGAACGCGCCGACGTCCGCGAGGCGGCGGTGGCGGTCCAGGAAGGGGCGAACGGCAAGTACCTGGTGGGCTACCTGGTTCCCGGCGAGACACCGCGTTCCAGCGCCGACTCGCCGGCCGGACTGATGGTGGAGCAGGGCGCCTGGTTCGAGCGGATCAAGCAGCAACTGCGCGCCGACCTGCCGGACTACATGGTGCCGCTGCACTGGCTGGTGCTGGACCGGATGCCGCTCAACGCCAACGGCAAGCTCGACCGCAAGGCGCTGCCGGCGCTGGACATCGGCCAGATGCAGAACCAGGCCTACCAGGCCCCGCGCAACGAACTGGAGGAAACCCTGGCACGGATCTGGGCCGAGGTGCTGAAGGTCGAGCGGGTCGGGGTGTTCGACAACTTCTTCGAACTCGGCGGGCATTCGCTGCTGGCCACCCAGATCGCCTCGCGGGTGCAGAAGGCCCTGCAACGCAACGTGCCGCTACGGGCGATGTTCGAATGCACCACGGTGGAAGAGCTGGCCAGCTACATCGAGTCCCTGGCCCCGAGCGAGATCAGCGAGCAGAAGGCCGAGCGCCTGAACGACCTGATGTCGAAGCTGGAAATGCTCTGAGGCACGCGCCCCGCCACAGGCCGGATACCTGTGCGGGGCGCGTGGCGGAAAGGCATGAAAAAGGCCCACCGAAGACGCCCGGGCGTCCTTGGCGGGCCTTTCTACAAATCCGTTCTAGGCAAACCAGCCCTCTGACCTTGAGGGAGAGGGGCGTTCGGAGCGGCGAACCCGCCCGCTAGGCGAGCGTAGCTCCTACAGGGGACGGTCCGGCCGGGAGTCGCGCAGCGTTCGCTTGCGCGGCTTCTCCTTGGTTTCACGACGCATCTTGCGAGGCTGACGGAGGCCCGTCAGGTCCTGGCTGCCCTGGTCATCCGTGTAGAGATCGTCCAGAAGGTTTCGCGTTATCTTCATGCCAGCGGTTTCGTGCTGTCCGTGGGAAAGGAGAGGCTAGGCCCGAGTCGTTGCTCTATTGTTAATGGATGGCGCCGCGCCGCTTAAGCTGGCAGAACTGACAGGCCCCGCCCAACACGACGCCAGAGCGGCGCCTAGAGCGGGCGCAACTTGCTCAACCAGCGTCGCCAACCCAGTTGCACCATGGGCTCGCCCTGGCGTTCGAGGAGGTCGGGCATCTCGCTGAAATTCACCCAGAGCTTGCCCTGCCAGTCGAGCATGTGCACCACCTGGCGCTCCCAGCGCAACTTGACGTAGCGCGGCATGCCGCTGTCGTCGGTGGCGCTGCGCAACTCCGGCACCACCTCGCCACTGAGCCAGCGGCGCAATTCGCCGCCATCGCCGCGCTGCTGGTAGATCAGCGCGGCATACGCGCCGGACTCGCTGATCAGCCACTGCGCCTGGTCTTCGCCACGTTCGGAACGCAACGACTCGCGGCGCGCCTGGTCGTCGTCCAGGCGGGCGAGCATCTGTTCGGGCTGGCTGTGTTCGATGAGCCGGGCGAAGTCGTCGAGGACGAACCAGGCCTGGTCGTCGATCAGCAGCGCGCGCAGCAATCGCTGCTGTCGGAAGAAGTAGTGCGGGGCAAGCTGGGTATGGCCGTGCATAGGAGAAATCCTTCTCTGAGCTGTCCGCTGCCTGGCTTCTGCCGGCGCGGCAGGGAGACAGGCCGCTCGTGGGTGTTGGGCCAGCAGGCTGTGGCCTGCCGGGAACCGAAGTCGCCGGCGAAAAAAGCCTACTGACAGCGCCTGTAGGACGGCAATGGCTAAGCCTTGTACGAAGTCTCCGATGGCACAAGCCCGCTGAACAGCTAGGCCGTTCTGAACATTACGCCGGCATGGAGAACACAGGGGATGGACGCTATGCTTGGGAACCCTTTTTTTGGTGGTTTTTTAAAGCCCTTTTAGATCAAAGGGTTAGAGGTCGCTGCAAAAAGAGGGTTTTTCCGGGCTTTGGCGCTGGAGCCCTTGGGGCTTGGAAGGTTGATGGGGTTTTGGTCTAGTTCACTGCCGTATAGGCAGCTAAGAAAATCACCGGCGCGCTGGCCTTCGGCGCCCAGGCGTTCACTGCCGTATAGGCAGCTAAGAAATTATCAGTAAATACGTGGCGACTTGGCCACCCGTTCACTGCCGTATAGGCAGCTAAGAAATTGCTGCGTGTTGCAGCGACACCCGTTCAACAGTTCACTGCCGTATAGGCAGCTAAGAAAACTGGAGATACGTGCACAGATCGGACGACACGGTTCACTGCCGTATAGGCAGCTAAGAAAATATCAGTTTGCATGGTTTGCTCCTACCAAGCGTTCACTGCCGTATAGGCAGCTAAGAAATTGCATCGCACCCTCCTGCTCACCGACCAGGCGTTCACTGCCGTATAGGCAGCTAAGAAATGAACGTTCACGCATCACGCGCCTTTCCGGCCGTTCACTGCCGTATAGGCAGCTAAGAAAAGGCAGACGAGTACGCGCGGTCTCGCGAAGTGGTTCACTGCCGTATAGGCAGCTAAGAAAAGAACATGGCCCGGCTCCCGACGTTGCTGCGGGTTCACTGCCGTATAGGCAGCTAAGAAAATGACGCAAGACGAGCTTGTCCGCCTTCTGGCGTTCACTGCCGTATAGGCAGCTAAGAAAGTTTGCAGGAAGCGGCGCTATCGCACCGAACTGTTCACTGCCGTATAGGCAGCTAAGAAAATAGCTACGCCGAGCCAGTTGTAAGCTGACGCGTTCACTGCCGTATAGGCATAGGCAGCTAAAAAATGTCCCGAAGTTCATAAGCGGGCTTCGGGCGATTTCACTGCCACATAGGTCGTCAAGAAACGGCCAGCAGCCCTGAAGTATCGATTGATGCGGTTCGCTGTCGGCCGGGGTCACCAGTCGAAACGAAGTCCCTTTCCATGGGACTTCGTTGCGGACATGCCGATAAGGCGCTGACGGGGTTCTTCAGAACCAGGGAACGAAACCTCCTTTGCTCAACCCGTAACAGGTGAATCCTCCTTCCTCTGCCGTCACCTGCAACGGCCCGTGGCGGATGAAGAGACGGAAGTGCTGTCCGGTGCTCTGGCTGCGTAGCGTGACGAAGGGCAGGTCCAAGGCTCTCGCGACCGTATCGGGAATGCGTTTCCGAGCCTCCTCCTCACTCAGATCGTGCCGGCGCATGAGCCGCCGCCGCAGGCGTTCCGGATTGCTTTTCGCCTGAACCCGACTGACCTGACGGTACGGTGTGGGGTGAGGCACGACTGCCGGTTCTCCGAATTGCAGATGGTCCCGCAACCCTTCCAGCCAGGGCCGGGCGAGCAGGGCACGAAGGTCGTCCGCCGAGGCATGAATGCGCAGGCGCTCGCCCAGCCGGGAGCGGCTTTCGTCGAGGTCGGGGAAGCTCACGCCGATCCTGTCCCCGCCCTGTGCCACCAGGGCCTGGTGGAGCTTGCCGAAGAGCACGCTCATGAGTTGCGCCGGGGGAAATTCCGGGTCCGGTCGCAAGCGAATGTCGAGGTAGTGGTCCATGGCTTACTTCTCTTCGGCTTCACCGAACACGCCGCCACGGATCAGGTTGGCGATCACATAATGCTGTTGCTCCACGGCGGGCGCCTCGTCGCGCAGTACCCAGTTGTCGAGCAGCGTATAGAAGTCCAGCTTCTGCTTGGGCTGGCGATAGGCTTTGCCCTGGGATGTGACGGAGCCGTAGGGCTCCACGGCGATGGGGCCGAGGCCATCTTCGTCGGGATACCACGTATCGATGGTGCGCAGGGCATTGCCGATCTTCTGCGAGTGGATGGCCGCGGCATCGCGTACGCTGTACAGGGTCTTGCTCTTCTGGCCTTTCTTGTCGCCTTTGTCGAGGATCAGTTCCTGGGAGGGGAAGACTTCCTGGCCGTCGCCGATACGGGCGAAGGCGACCACTTCGAGCAGGACATGCCCACTGCCTGAGAGACCGCTGGCGATCAGTTCGGCGAGCGCGTCCAGTTCGGCGTCGGCCTTGAAGTCGCGCAAGCCGATGGCCAGGGCGTCGAAGCGCCAGGCGCGAGCCACCTCGCCCTGGCGGATATGGTTGATACGGACTTCCACCGCTTCCGCGCCCACCCGGTTGCGCCACAGGAAGCGGGCGTTGGCCAGGTTGTGCGCATAACGACGAGCCAGCTCGGCGAAGCCCTGATCGTTCACGTAGGTGGCGACCGTTTGCAGCAGCTTGTCACGGTAGGCCGCGTCGTTGCAGGCAGACGGTGTTCCGGCGCCGCCGAGCACACGGAGGGTGAAGCGGACCTTGAGGGTGTCGGCGTCGCTCGGCAGGTTGGCCACGTCCACCGTCTGCAGGTTGGGCGACTGGATCGAGGCGTCCAGCTTGGCCGGGTCACGGTCCTTGGTCTTGAGGCGGTTGGAGATGGTGCCGCGTACGGACTTCTCGCGCACGGTCACGGCCGGCCATTCCTGCGAGGCGTCGCGTTGCGCCCAGGCGCCAGCGCTCATAAGGGCGTCGGAAGGGTCGAGCTTACGTTCGAAGGCGAGGACGGAAGCGGTGCTCAGTATTGGCTTGGACATGCTGATTTCCTTATGCGATGGCGTGTTCGACGAAACGGGGTGTGCTCCAGCGGTAGAGCCCTTTGTCAGGCTCGGCGTGGTGATACCAAAGCAGGTCCGATAACGCGGCGACGCGATGGGGGCTGAGCCATTCGCCCAGACCGAAGAGGTTTTCGACGAAGCGCAGCGGTGTTTCTCTATCACGGGCATTTCGCACTTCGCCGGGGAGGTACAGGGGTGACAGGGCGTTGTAGCCAGCCGGGATCGGCACCAGCCAGCCGGGCTTGTCGCGCACTTGCCAGGCTGCATCGGGCGGCGATGCTTCTTCTTCGGACGAGGTTGCAGGAGGCTCGAAGTTGATTCGACAAAGATCGAGCAGTGCATCGAGCGTGGTGGCTTCGGGGAGCGTGGTGCGCAAGGTTTCCAGATGTTGTTGCAACAACGCCTCGCGACTCACCAGGGCGAAGCCGGGGAGCAGGCGGCGGGTAAGCCGGCGCTGGTTCTTGCGCCGCTGTTCGTCGCTGCCACCCAGCATCAGCAGTTCGGCGTTCGGAGCCGGGAAGCGCTCATTGCACCAGGGCAGGATGCTGCCACCGGCGAGGCGCATGGCGCCAGCCTGCTCCTGTACCTGCCTGGCGATTTCCTGTGCGGGGTGATCGTCCAGACCATCGCCATGCACTCCGAGCAGCAGACTGACCTCCAGATGGGCGCGACCTTCTTCGACGATGGCTGCGGTGGAGCCGTCGCGGTTCAGCGGATTGCGGGTCAGGTTGAAGACCTTGGTGCGCTTGCCGGCCGGTTGCGATATCTGCGCTTCGAAGCGGTGACAGACGATGCCGACACCGTCCAGTTCGATATCGAGGGAGATTCCGACTCGACGCTGCAAGGCATGGACGAATCCGGTGAAAGCGCCGGGCGAAGGGAAACCCCAGGTCAAGGGGCTGGAAATGGCGTTGGCGTTCTGGATGGACAGGCGTGGCAGCAACAGCAGCGCCTCGGGATCAGTCACGCTCATCTTCGAGTATCTCCTTGAACATCGTCAGTTCCTTGCTCAGCTCCTGGCTCCATTGGGCGGCTTCCGGGCTACCCAGTATCTGACTGTCGCTGCTGACCGCCCGGTTCAGCCAGTTGGCGAAGCGATTTCCGACCTCGGCAGGCCAGTCACCTCGTAGTCGGCGCTGCAAGAACGTCTCATCGGTCTGTGCGCGCAACGGATCGAGCCAGAGCTGCTCCGCGTCATGCAGTTGGCACCCGGGGGTTGCGCTCCAGCCGGGCTCCAGTTCGCGCAGACGGGCGGCGTATTGCAGGGCTTCGTCGCAGATTTGCGCCACCAATTGGGCACGCCGCTGGCGGATGGCGAGGTTGTTATGGACTGTCTTGGCAAGAAAACGCTGCAGGGTACGGGTTAGGCGGGATACTTCAGGAGTTCTTCCGAAGTCATGCTCGAAGACCGAAGAGTGCCGCATCGGCGCGTTTACATTCTGCCTTTGCCAGTTCGGCGGAAGCGATGGCAGCAACCAGTTCTCGCCACGGCGCTCGTTGTTCAACTGACTGATGTTCTGCGGCTTGGTACCGCCGAACTTCTGGATCGCCAGGTTGGGGTACTCGCTGAATCCGTGGGGCCATGACTCCTGGCGGCTGCGCGCTTCGCGTGCCGCCTTGGCCGCGTCGCCGAAGCGCGCTTCGCGGAGCAGAGCGTGGACGTGATGCACCAGACTGGTGGGAAACAGCGGTGCTAGCAGGTGGTAGCCGGAACCGGGCAGGGGAAAGTACAACTGCTTGGCCAGGCTGTGGGACGCGGGAGCGCCTTTGACGGTCGTGATGCCGATGAACGCTTGCCGCCATTCGCGAGCCTGTTCGGCGTTATCGGACAGCGCCTGTAATGCCTCGGCACTGTCTTCTGTCAGCCAGTTCAGAAGATTTTTACCCTGATACTGGAGACTGAGAAACTTGAATACGTCCAGCGCCGCGGCATTGCCCACCACATCGCTGACCAGCCTGTCACCTAGCTCATGGGAACCGGCGAGGCCCGGTTGGCCGGGTGCTTGCGGCAGGCTGTGCAGGTTGCTGCCGCGGGCGTCGGGATGGATCGGCTTGAGCGTGTGGGTCACCAACTGCAACTGGCCAACCCGCCGGGCGGCATCGGCCAGCCAGGCCTCCCGCCGGTGGGTGGCCAGCAATGTCTGGCGCTTGTCGTCTTCGTCGGGTTGGAGTTTGTCCAGCTTGCCCTGGAGGCGCTCCTGGATGAAGGATTCGATGAACTGGCGAAGCTCCTGCCACGTAGGCGTTGGGAGGGGAGAGGTCATCCATGCCTCCTTGGTCGATTGTCATTGACGAGTGCTCGCATTCGAAAGCTGTGCTCCTCAGTTGTATTTCTTGAACCCCAAATAAGGGTGGTAGCTCCATCCCTGGGTGTTTTCTCGCAATCTCACCTCGCCGTAGCGCATGGCGCATTGACGCAGGTCGAGGTCCTCGCGGCCGGCCATTGCGACTAGCTCCTCCCGATAGTTGACCGTGCCCCATGTCTGGATGCGCGGGCCATAGGTGAGGTCGAGGTTGCGCAACAGGTTGTCCTGGTTGCTCCAGGTCCCTTCTTCGTAGCGGCTGAAATGCAAGCGCTCCTCGTCGTCCTCGTCCGGCAGCAGGGCGTAGCATCGCTCCTTGGCGCCTGCGCGAAATGGTTGGCTGGTTTGCAGGGCGCCGCTGAGCGATGCCGGGGTTTGCCACCAGAGCGGTACGCCGAGCAGGGACGACGGTGGGTCGTCGGCAAGCATCAGCGCGCGCAGGCGTCGGTGTTCCAGGTCGACCAACCGGCTGCGTGGGAACAGTGGGAACGGTTCGACGATTCGTGGGCTGGCGTCGATGCGGGCGAGTAGGGCGGGGTCGAGCAGGTCGTGCAGGTCGTGGCTGTCAAGAGGGAAGTCGGGGGTCTCGAAGCCGGGCCGCTGGAACGCCGGATTCTGCCCTTCCAGCGAGCGGATATTGCGCGATAGCAGGTATAGGTTGGCCTCGCCGCTGAAGCCGGAGCGATGGCGGCGGATTCGCCCGGCCAACTGGATGATCGAGCGCATGGAGGAGGGTTCGACGATGGCCCAGTCGTAATCGTGGTCGCGACCGACCTCCGCCACCGGCGAGGCGAGTACGACGAACAGATGATCCCGCTCCGTGCTGGCCTGGAGCGCCTTGGCCAGCGTCGGACGAGCGAACAGCGCGGCGGCGTCGTCGTCCGAACGCTTCAGCAGTTCATCGAGTTGTCGCTCGATGGCCGAGCGGACCAGAAGGGGATGCCGCGAATGGTAGACACACAGATGGACATGCAACCCCTCGGGCGCACCCTGGGCGAGGATGGCCTGGGCCAGTTCGATCAGGGGTTCGATGTTGGCCAGCCGTAGCAGGCCGAAACTGATGCGACGTCCTTGGTGTTCGGTGTGATGGCAGCGATGCAGGTCAGCCATCCAGGTATTCATCTGCCCGGCCAACTCGCGGCACAGCGCGGGACGGGCCTCGCCAGCGGCATGCACGGTGCATAGCTGCGCCTGGCGACGTGGCGGCAGTTGCTCGAGCTTCGCCAGACGCTGGGCGACGAAGGTCGCATGCGCTTCGCTGAAGGAGGTTACGGCGCCGTGGGCGCTGGATTGGCTGGAGAACTCGTCGAACCAGGCACAGCGGATTTCCGTAGCGCGTCCGGGAGCGCCACGATGGCGCTGGAAGATTTCCCGGCCGCTGCGATAGGCCTCGAACAGGCCCTGCACCAAGGCCGGCGGCAGGGTCGCGGAGGAGAGCAGCACGCGGCTGCCGAACAGGCCGGCCCAGTGCACCAGCCGCGACAGGGCGGGCAGGTCGTCGATATCGAAGTCGTCGACCTCGTCGAGCACCAGGTCGGAAGTCATCAGGCGGAGCAGTGGCGCTATCTGGTGTCCGCCGCGCAGGCTTTCGCTGGCGGGCATCAGGTGGTCGATGGTGCAGGCCAGGATGGGCGCCTGGAGTAGGCGGTTTCCCGCGCTGTTCCTGCCGAGCCACTCGCGTAGAGGGCCGTCCTCGAGCGTGCCGGCGAAGTGTACATGGCTGTTTTCCGCCAGCAGCTCCTGGGCTGACTCGCTACCGCTGCGCTCCAGGCGCTCCTGCTGCTTTTCGAACAGTTCGCGGGCGGCGCTGCCGCCGACCAGGATAGCGAGGTCGTCGTCGCCCAGGCCGAGCCGCTCGCGGTAGGCCTGCCCGGTTTGCAGGGTCAAGCTGCGCAGGCCGAGAGCGATGCTGAAACGCGCGCCGCGTTGCGGATCGGCCAGCGCATACAGGATACGGCCGTTGGCGAGGGTCTTACCGCAACCGGTCGACGCCAGGTTGAGGCCGAAGAATCCATGCTCCATAGCCTGCTCGCGGCAGGCCATCGCGCAGTCGTAGGCCTTGTCCTGCCAGCGGAAGCGCGGCTGCTCGACCCGGCGGGTGAAGCCCTTGTGCCGGGCAAGGCGCGGTAGTTGTCGCTCCAGGCGTGGCAGGGTGCCGGCGAGCTTGCGACTGTGCAGGGCGACGCCGAGCAGGTGTTCGTCCAGGCGCTGCTTTAGTTTGCCGCTGTCCCGGTCGGTGTTGGCGTGCAAGGGGAAGTTCGGGTCGCCCAGCCGGGAGTCGGCAGGGAGACTGGAATAGTGGTGGTCCGCGAGCATCAGGATCAGTCGGGACACATGCATGACGTAGGAATCATGCAACAAGGCCGGTCCCCGAGCCAGCAGGCCGGGACGCTCGAGCATGCTCTGCGCGCATAGCGCTGTCCTGGCGCGCCAATGGGCGCTGGCGAAGGGCAGGCCGTGGGGGAACTGCCAGCAGGCGGCCTTTTCTTTTGCGTCTGCGTCGCGTGCGCCGCACCATTGGCTCTGGATGGGGGCCGGCAAGCGTGCCAGCGAGGCGCTGCCGCGATGGTCCCCGTTGGGCAGGCGATGATGGCTGACGATCAACCAGCCGACCGCCTGGGCGAGCGGCGGTAGCCGGCTTTTCTGGAACGGGCCGGGTGGCGCGGATTGCCGGTCGTCCCTGGCCAGTTGCGACAGCCAGGCATCGCCCGTCTCTCGCTTGTCCGCCAGGCGCCTCAGCCAGTCCTCGTCGCTGCTGCCTGGGCCAACGAAGGCTTCGAACAGGCGCAGTGATACCCATTCGTGACGATAGGCATCGGCCATCGGTTTGCCGCGGTTCCGCAGTTTGGCCTGGAAGGCCTGGCTGGCCTTGCCGATATCGTGGAACAGCGCTGCCATCACCGTCAGCAGGCGGATGTCCTCGGCGCTGTGCCAGTCGTTCTCGTCTTCCTTGCGCAGGATGTCGCGGCAGGTCCTGTTGGTCGGCACCGCACCCTGGGCGTTGAAGCGGCTGGCATCACCGACGATCCACAGCAGTTCGCTGTGGTCGCGGCCGCGGATCCAGTGACAGGCTACGGCGGTGTTGCGCCGTGCGCTTTTCTTCAGCAGGCGTCGCAGGGTATCCAGTCCGGCTTGAGTGATGGGCGTTTGCCAGGTCCGTTCGCCGCGGCGCTCGGCGAACTGGTCGAGAATGCGGCGGGTTTCGCTCAGGGCGCGCTTTTCGCATTGCGACACCAGCAGGATGTTCATGCGGACACCGTGCTCCGCTGCGCCACGTCTTTCAGCGTGTCGATCATGAAGTCCAGGGCCTGTGCGCGGCTCAGGTTGTCCAGGCAGGCCTGGCGGAAGTCCTGTTCCTCGTCGCCGCGCATGGCGGAAAGAAATGCCTGCGGCAGGATCAGCGAGTCCTTGATCAGGTCCGCCACATCGAACACCAGGCCTCCGCGCCGGGTCTTGCCGTGTAGCACCGCCAGTCCATGGGGAATGCCCAGCACCCAGGTGGCGGTCGCCGCGAGGCCGTAGGCCAGGTAGTTGCCATGGTCGAGGAAGCGGTTGGCCGGGTCGCCGCCGCTGCCGCGCTTGGCGCGGACGAACTCGCCGTAGCGGGTGGCCTGGGCTGCGAGCTTGAACAGGCGCTTGCTCAGGCGCGCTTCTTCGGTCAGTAGATGCTCATGATTGGGAGCCTGCTCCAACGCTCGGGCGGAATCTTCCACGGCAACTGCCAGTGCGGTGGCATCGACGGCGAAGCCGGCGTCGCGCAATACGCGGTCTTCCAGCCAACTGTGGCGAATCCGCTCCAGCCTGGCTCGCTGGAAGTGCCGGGCGGCCACCAGGCGTTTTTCCTCATCGAACCAGAAGCCGACCCAGCGCTGCAGGTATTCGGTGGGGCGGTATTCGCTCTGCGGCGTCAGCCAGGACACCTCGACGTCCACTTCGTTGGCGCTGAACAGCGGCGTTCCGCCGCCGCCGCAGAAGCCTACCAATACCCCGGCCCTGGCCAGTTCGCGCATGGCTGCCTGGGTAATGGAGGTACCGGTGCCCAGCAACAGGCTGGTGGTGTTGGCGATGGGGATGTTCCAGTAGTGCGAATGCCGGCCTTCGTCGGTGACGTACTCGACCCGCCCGCCGTTGACCAGTACCCGGCAGTGTTGCAGGTAGTACAGGTTGGCACGCTTGGAGTGAAGGATCGTCTTCAGTTCGCTGGGAGAAATGTCGTCCATGTTGACCGTGGCCTGTCCCTATCGGATCTATCGAATTCTGCGCCAAGGCAACTGTTTAGCGGATATGGCCGATTGCCGCTACCCCGTTTTCGTCTGTGTGAGGAGCGTGAGCTTCCAAGCGAGGCACATTGTCGTGGACGGGCGAGGCTGGCGGGCGGGGTAGGAACTTTATATTCGGATGTTTGGTAGTGGGATGGGGAGGGTGGTTCTGCCTAGACGGCAGCGAACCCGGCGGCTGTTGTGGCCGAGGTGGGTTCGAGTTTCTTAGCTGCCTACACGGCAGTGAACTGGATTCATGTATCAGGCATCGTACTCGGCAATTTCTTAGCTGCCTACACGGCAGTGAACCAGGTAGACGCGGACATCAAGCCCGCCGTGAATTTCTTAGCTGCCTACACGGCAGTGAACGAGAGCCGCAGGGAGCGGGGCCGCAAACTCCTTTTCTTAGCTGCCTACACGGCAGTGAACTGGAGGCGACCGAACCCGGGCTGTTCGAGGATTTTCTTAGCTGCCTACACGGCAGTGAACAACCGCGCGCAACAGCTGTGCATCGTCACCTTTTTCTTAGCTGCCTACACGGCAGTGAACCGTCTCGATGCTGCCGTCGATGAGCGTCTTGTTTTCTTAGCTGCCTACACGGCAGTGAACTTATCAAGCGGCTGTGCTGGGCCTGTTTCGTTTTTCTTAGCTGCCTACACGGCAGTGAACGCCTTCGGTGGTGATCTTTCCGTTGTTTGCCTTTTCTTAGCTGCCTACACGGCAGTGAACAATCGTGCTCGAGATACCAGCCATCCGCGCACTTTCTTAGCTGCCTACACGGCAGTGAACAACAGAACCGCGCACCTCGATCAGCCTCGCATTTTCTTAGCTGCCTACACGGCAGTGAACGTAAATCCAGCGCCTGGGCTGCGCATTGTCCATTTCTTAGCTGCCTACACGGCAGTGAACCACGCAGCCAGGCTCGAACATCGGCCCGGCTTTTTCTTAGCTGCCTACACGGCAGTGAACTACTACGACGACGCTTTGCAGGCTGATATTCATTTCTTAGCTGCCTACACGGCAGTGAACACGACGCGACCAGAATCGCGATTTGCACCCACTTTCTTAGCTGCCTACACGGCAGTGAACGCGCTGACGCCGCATTCGGCGATCTGCTTCGTTTTCTTAGCTGCCTACACGGCAGTGAACCGGGCGCTTGCGCCGGATCGGCGAATTGGATGTTTCTTAGCTGCCTACACGGCAGTGAACCCGGGCTGGATGGACTCGAAGGGCGCCAGGCTTTTCTTAGCTGCCTACACGGCAGTGAACGACCAGATCCTGCCGCAGTACTGGCAGGACCGTTTCTTAGCTGCCTACACGGCAGTGAACTAGCTCCGAAAACCTATAACCATTTGAAGGAAAAAGAAATACCGAGTTTTTCCCGCCAGAAACCCTCTTTTTTCGAGGTCTCGTAACTTGCTGATTTATAAGGGCGTAAGAAATCGTCCGAAAAAAGGGTCGGAAGCTTCGGGCAATTGGCGGCCGTTTCGCGAGGACCGGGACGGCGATCAACCGTGCCGTTCGGGCGCGAAAGGTCTTTTGATGGGCGATGCCGCAAAGCCCCCGGCCAGGCCGGGGGCGTCGCGCCAGGGAGCGGCGCTACAGGCTCGGGTGGCCCGCCTCGATTTCGGACAAGGCATCGCTGAGCAGCGACAGCAACGCACCGTTGATGTAGGCCAGGGTGCCGCCGGGCTCTTCTTTCTCATCGAGCAAACGGGTCATGGCCAGGATGTTGATCGCCGACCTCAAGCGCACTTTCGCGTTGTCGAACAAGTGCGTGGGGAGTGCATGGGTGTCCACGTACAGGGTGGCGCTACGCGGACACATGTCGGCCTGGGAGGTGGGGAGCAGCGGGACGAAGCGGGGGGACGATTCTGTTACCTCGGGGTTGGACGTATCATTCGGCTTAGCCATGGGTCAGCTCCTTCATAAGCTGGTTTGTGGTTAGCGGGTCGTAGGTGTTCCACCACCTGCGGCCCGCGTCTTTTTTGCCCTCAGAAAATAGAGGGCAGTGCCGTTCGGTCCTGTCCCTGCGGGATGGATTTGCCGGCCCCTCCATCATCCTCCTACTGGGTTTTTATCCAATTCCCGGGCTTCTGAGAGAGCCTGCGGAAATGTCCGGGGGAGCTGTCCGGCGTTTCCAGGGCCTGTAGGGCGAATACCGCCACAGGCGGTATCCGCCGATACCCCGGATAAGCGGCGGATAACCGCGAGCGGTTATTCGCCCTACGGAGTTGGGACGCTGTCCGGCGTTTCCGGGGTGCGTAGGGCAAATAACGCCATGGGCGTTATCCGCCGATGTCGCGGATAAGCGGCGGATAACCGCGAGCGGTTATTCGCCCTACGGACCTGGACGCTTTCCGGTGTTTTCGGGGTGTGTAGGGCGAATAACGCCATGGGCGTTATCCGCCGATGTCGCGGATAAGCGGCGGATAACCGCGAGCGGTTATTC